>USGR01000001.1 GCA_900554165.1 uncultured Oscillospiraceae bacterium
ATTCTTATCCTTTTGCCGGAGTCAAGCTCAATATATCCGCCGATACTCAGCGGACGTTCAAACTGCGACACCTGATAGGCCTTCGGCAGGTCGGGATAGAAGTAATTTTTGCGGTCCATTTTAGAAAGATTGTTGATTTTGCCGTTTGTGGCAAGTCCCGCCATAATGGTATATTCAACAGCCTTGCGGTTTATCCTCGGCAGTGCGCCCGGCATGCCGGTGCACACGGGGCAGGTATGAGTATTTGGCTCACCTCCGAACTTGGTGGTGCAGCCGCAGAATATTTTTGTATCAGTGGCCAGCTCGACATGCGTCTCAAAGCCGGCAACAAGCTCATATTTTTCCATATTACCTGTGATTGCACGACAAAGCATACCTTTGTGTGCAGCCATCTCCTTTCAGCGTTATATAACAATCAGCATGAAGCTGCTTTGCAGGGTTAAAATTGAATTAATTAAATGCATAAAGCTTACGGCGGCAGATAAATTCCAAATTAAACTTACATAAGCCGCGGGCGGTTATAAAAGAGCGGGGCTTTTTCCTGACGGATAAGCTCAGGTGCATTTACAGTTCAACGCCCATATGCAGCCTTTTGGTATACTGCGGATAAGCCGTTTCAAACACATGCGCCATATTAAACAGCATGCTTTCGTCAAACTTATCGCCGATAAGCTGCATGCCTATAGGTAATCCCTTAGCATCCACGCCGCAGGGCAGATTTATAGCCGGAAGTCCGCACACGTTTACCGGCACGGTAAGTATATCGCCGAGATATGCTTTAACCGGGTCGTCGTCCCTGTCGCCTATCTTCATGGCCGTCGACGGCGCGGTAGGAGCCAGCACAACGTCCGCCGCTTCAAATATTTTCTTGAACTCGTCGGTTATCTCGGCGCGCAGGTTCTGCGCTTTTTTATAATACGCGTCGTAGTAGCCGGAGCTTAACACATAAGTGCCCAGCATTATGCGGCGCTTTACCTCGTCTCCGAACCCTTCAGTGCGGGTCTTCATAATCATCTCGTTTATGTTAAGATAGCTGTCGGTGCGGTGGCCGTATCTTATGCCGTCGTACCTGCCAAGATTTGAAGACGCCTCGGCGCAGGCAAGTATATAATAAACCGGCAGCGCGTATGCCATGCCCGGAACAGACACTTCAATTATCTCAGCGCCCAAGGCTTCATAGTCCTTAACAGCGGCCATAACGGCGGACTTTATATTCTCCGGCAGTCCGTCGAAGCATTCTTTAATAAGCGCGATTTTTCGCCCTTTAACATCGGCGTTTATATCGACCTGACGCCCGCCGCGCAGTCCTGGCTGGACACAGGTGGAATCAGCTTCGTCATAGCCGGACATGGCATTAAACACGACAGAGGCATCCTCAGCGCTGGGAGCCAGCACACCTATCTGGTCAAAACTTGAGGCATAGGCAATGGCGCCGAACCTTGACACAGCGCCGTAAGTCGGCTTAATTCCGACAATTCCGCAAAAGGCGGCCGGCTGCCTTATAGAGCCGCCGGTGTCAGTGCCGAGCCCATAAGCGCACAGCCCTGCCGCAACCGCCGCCGCCGCGCCGCCCGAGCTTCCACCCGGAACATGAGCCTTGTTGTGCGGGTTTAGCGTGGGTCCAAAGCAGGAATTTTCCGTGCCCGAGCCCATGCCGAACTCGTCAAGGTTGGTCTTGCCCAATAACACCGCGCCCTCAGCCTTAAGACAGCGCCATACAAAGGCATCGTATATCGGCACATGACCCTTAAGTATCTTTGAAGCGCAGGTGGTCTCTATCCCTTTTGTCGTTATGTTGTCCTTTATGGACATAGGTACGCCGTCGAGCAGGGATATGTCCTCCCCGCCGGCAATACGCTTGTCCGTGGCGGCAGCAGCGGCCTTGGCCTGCTCAGCCGTCACAGTTATAAAGGCGTTGAGGTCGGCGTTTTCCTCTATCGCACCGAGATATTTGTCGGTAAGCTCAGCGCAGGATATTTCACGCTTTTTTAAAGCGGCGTTTATATTTTTTATTATACTCATAACGCCACCTCACATCTTGCGGGAGGAGACGGCAAAAAATCCGTCCTCCCCGCCGTCGACGTTGCTTAATATTTCGCTCTGCTCAAACGACGGCTTTACAATGTCCTCGCGGTAGGCGTTGAATATGTTGTTTATACCGGTATTGTCGCGGTCCTTTGCCTCAGCGGCATTTATCGTGTCCGCAAACCTCACTATGCTCTGCATATCCTTGGTAAGACGGTCGAGCTGCTCATCGGTAAGGTCAAGCATGCTCAAAGCTGCAAGCCGTTTTACGTCTTCCCTTGTCACCATATTATCCACATCCTTAGCGTAGCAGTTAATTTAGTTTATATTTTCCTTCACAGTCCGGACAATATGCCCCGACACAAAAGCATGCCTTTTCTCACCGGCCGCTCGGTTATAATATACCGCTGTATACGCCGGATTTTTATATAAGCAAAAACACGAAATGCAGCAGGACATGCTTAATTAATCCTATCTTATCTTGATATGAACCTCTCTAAGCTGCTGCTCCGATACCTCCGACGGCGCGCCGAGCATAAGGTCCTGAGCGTTGGCGTTCATCGGAAAAGCTATTACGTCGCGTATGGTCTTTTCACCTGTAAGCAGCATTATAATCCTGTCAATTCCAGGCGCCATGCCGGCGTGAGGAGGTGCGCCGTAGCCGAACGCGCTGTAAAGCGCGCCGAACTTTGTCTTTAAGTCGTCCTCACTGTATCCGGCTATGCTGAATGCTTTAAGCATAATCTCTTTTGAATGATTTCGCACAGCGCCGGAGGAAAGCTCCTCGCCGTTGCATACAATGTCATACTGATACGCGAGCACCTCGAGCGGGTTTTTCGTCTCCAGCGCTTCCATACCGCCCTGCGGCATGGAGAAAGGATTGTGCGTAAATATTATCTCGCCTGTCTCTTCATCTCTGTCATACATCGGGAAGTCGACGATAAAGCAGAGACGGTATTCATCTTCGTTAATAAGCCCCAGACGCTCTCCAAGCTCCGTTCTTATCTGGCCGGCAAGCTTGTCGACGGTGTATTTATCGTCGCAGATAAAGAATAACACGCCGCCTGCTTCAAGCTTTGCGCGCTCTATCATAACGCTGCGCTTGTCGTCGGGAATAAACTTGTCAATAGGCCCGGCGAAATTAAAGTCGTCGTCAATCTTGATGTATCCAAGACCTTTCATGCCGATGCTCGTGGCAAATTTGAGCATATCCTCAAAAAACTTCCTCGACTGCGACGCAGCGCCTGGTGCAAATATGCCCCTTACCGGCTTGCCCCTGAAAGCCGGGAAGTCGGCGTTTTCAAATATATCGCTCAAATCGGTTATAATAAGCGGATTGCGCAAATCCGGCTTGTCGGTGCCGTATTTCATCATAGAGTCGGCATAAGTTATCCTTTCAAACGGCGCCGGCGACACTTTTTTATCTGAGAACTTGGTAAACACGTTATAAAGCAGATTTTCCGTCACGGCGAAAACGTCTTCCTGCGTGGCAAAAGCCATTTCAAAGTCTAACTGATAAAATTCGCCCGGCGACCTGTCTGCTCTGGCGTCCTCGTCCCTAAAGCAGGGCGCTACCTGATAATACCTGTCAAAGCCGGATACCATAAGCAGCTGCTTAAATATCTGCGGCGCCTGCGGCAGGGCATAAAATTTACCGTGATATTTTCGGCTTGGTACAAGATAGTCCCTCGCCCCCTCCGGCGACGAAACGGAAAGTATAGGCGTCTGAATGTCCATAAAGCCCATGTCTTCCATAAGCCGGCGCATGTATGATATTACTTTGGAGCGCAAAACTATGTTGGAATGCATTTTTTTGTTTCTCAAGTCGAGAAAACGGTACTTAAGCCTTATATCTTCTCTTGTTTCGGTGGACATGGGAACTTCAAACGGCAATACCGACTCGCTCTTGCTTATTATTTCAACATTATCGGCGTGCACCTCTACGCGGCCGGTAGGTATTTTGTCGTTTATAGATTCCTCATCGCGCTTTAATACCTTGCCGCTCGCGGTTATTACCGTCTCTCTTGATATTTTATCGGCTATATTGCCGTCGTGGAGAACTACCTGCGTAACGCCGTAGTGGTCCCTTAAATCAAGGAATATAACGCCGCCGTGGTCCCTTATGTTTTCCACCCAGCCGGAAATTTTTACAGTCTCGCCTACGTTTTCTTCCCTAAGCTCGCTGCAAGTATGCGTTCTGTACTCACCCGACAGCTTTATTGCCTGCTCCATAGTTTCAAATCCTTTCAAAAAATGTGTCTGTATTCATAAATGATATTAAACTATCAATATTGTCAAATGAATTAATTCCTGCTGTAAGCTTTGCCCAGGCGGCAATAAACGACAGCCCAGAAAATGTAATAACGCCGCTGCGTCGCACTTTTTCCTGCCCGGCATATACCTTGCCCTCTTCAACCGGACCTAAAAACAGCGGTATTTTGGCATCTGCACACCTTTTGGCAAGCGAAAATATGCCGCCCTCCGGTGAGGGTAAAAAGCGCTTCGAAGCGCTGCGGCTTTCGCACCCGTCAGATATGTCACAGCCACTGCCGGTATTCGTCGGCGCGCCATTGCAGCTTTTAGAGAGCTTGCTCAAAGCACTGTCATGCCCTGCATGGCCCGAAGAATTGACGGAGCCGGTGTGATAAGCGCCGTGCAGCACGGCGTCACAGCAGTTATTATATATATTTATACTGTTATAATCAAGACCGACATAAGGGTTTATAAGCATTATTTTCCCAAGCACAGGCGGCGTTTTAAAAATGACCGGCCGATTACGCCTTATTTCATCGGCGCTGGGATTGCAAGTGTGCTTTATAAGCCTTACACTGCCGTCGCTTATGGCAAAGGGAGTATCAATAACCGACGGATAATCATGCACAAAGGAACGAGACTCGCCTATCCGCGTAGCTATGTGAATTTTCCCGTTAAAGGCGACATACACGCCCGGCAGGCCGAGACCAATAAAATCACAGCACAGCTTTATATTGTCAAATGCGTCAGAGCCTTCCTCTCCGGCCGGTATATTGCTGCCGGTAATAATTATCGGCAATTTTGCATGCGCAAAAATTACGCCGAGCAGATTGGCGGTAAAGGCCAGCGTATCGGTGCCGTGGGTTATAATAATTCCGCTATATTCGGATTTTTCAGAGTCAGACGCCAAGGCACTCAAAACTTCATATAAATAGTTTATAAGCCGCTGCAAATCGGATATCTGCATGTTCTCGCTGAGGATGCTCATAACACTGCGGCAGTCAAACAGGGATAAATCAATATTAAACTTTCGGCAGTATTTTTCAATAATTCCGCCGCCGGAAGATAGGCTTATGCTGCCGCCGCTCTCGGCGCTGTCAATCGTTCCGCCGGTAGAAAGTACTATAATTTTAGGCATCTGCCCCTCCAAGAAAAAATTCCCTTTGCGTTAATGATTTATTTTATCACATATATTCCAA
Organism: uncultured Oscillospiraceae bacterium; assembly: GCA_900554165.1. The sequence continues at coordinate 5,478 of USGR01000001.1, forward strand.
AAATTCAACGATTGCGGCGATTTTAAAAGCCGCCAAAAAGCTATATATTAAAAATTTTATTACAGCTTTATGCTTTTTTATATTTTAAAGCTATCGCATCTGCCGACTTCTATGCCGGCAATTATATTTTTAAGCCATGCTCCCAATGCTCCGCCCGAGAAATCTGAGGAATATGGTGCCAGTACAGTAGGCCTATTTACATCATATTGAGCCATCAAAAATTCCATAACGCCAAGCGTCGCTGTTGCCGCTTCTGTTAATATGCAAACCGAGTTTATTGAAAACAGCAGGTATGGATAAATTCTCAAAAAGCGTAATGTAAATTATTGCCGATATAATAAGCGTGTAAGCAGTTATTTTTACAGATATATTAAAGATAAAAATAAATTAGCGGCTAAAATCTGCATCATCTTATAATATGCCCATGTTTTACCGTTAGATATACTGCTTATCAGTTAAAAACAAAGTATTTGATAAAGAAAAAGCTATGCCGTATAATCAATATAACAATAATTCTAATGCGGAGCGGGGGATAAAAATGGCGCAATGGAATGCAGAGCAATATCTTAAATTTAAAAGAGAAAGGACTCAGCCGTCATATGACCTTGCGGGCAGGATTGATGTTAAAAACCCGCAGAGCATAATAGACATAGGCTGCGGTCCGGGCAACAGCACGTCCGTTTTAGCCGGTAAATTTAAGGGAGCGTATATACTCGGCGTTGACAAATCGGAAAATATGATTAATACTGCAAAAAAAGATTACCCATCCATTGACTTTGCTGTTTTTGACGCTGAAAAGGATTTTGAAAAAATTAATCGGGGCTTTGATATTGTTTTTTCTAATGCCTGTATTCAGTGGGTTCCAAGCCATTACACACTAATAAGAAACATGTTTAATATTCTTAATCCCGGCGGTGTGCTCGCGGTACAGGTTCCCATAAATTATAGGGAGCCTATACACCAAATAATAAACGAAATATCGCATAATGCTAAGTGGAGTGTTAAGTTTAAAGTGCAAAGGGAGTTTTATACTCTTACGCCGAGCGAATATTTTGATTTGCTGTCGGAAATAACAGACGACTTTTCTATGTGGGAAACGGTTTATTACCACAGGATGAAATCGCATAAAGATATAATGGAATGGTATAAGGGAACGGGGCTGAGGCCGTATCTTGAGGTCTTAAGCGCTGATGAGGCCGCTGATTTTGAAAATGATGTATACAGCGAGGTAATAAAATCATATCCCTTGCAAAAGAGAGGAGAAATAATTTTCAGATTTCCAAGACTGTTTTTTACAGCTGTAAAGCATAATTAAATTTAACAAGCCGGCAGAAAGCCGGCTTGTTCCTTTTTAATCAAAAATATGCTGTAAATACACTGCTCTATTTTAACTTTTGCGCTGCTTTAGCATAAAGCGTCACCGTACAGATAATCCTCTGTCGGCAAAGATTTTCCTTGCGCCTGCCATTTCGTCGTCAGTAGGTGAAGGAGTATCGTAAAGAGTATAATTCAAACCAAGTTCCTTCCACTTATACTCACCCATTTTATGAAACGGCAGAAGCTCTATTCTTTCTACGCACTTAAACTGCGTTAAAAAATCCGCCAATTTTTCAAGCTCGCGCTTTTCGAGCGTATATCCCGGCACAACAACATGTCTTATCCACACAGGCTTTGACGTGCTCTCGCAGTATTCAAGGGTTTTAATTGCGTTTTCGTTACCGGCGCCGGTTATCTTTTTACACAACTCGGGTGATATTGCTTTTATATCCAGCAACAGCATGTCGGCAAGGTCAATGCAGTCTTTGACGCTTTGGAGCGGCATTATGCCGGAGGTATCTATTGCTGTGTGAATTCGGCGCTCTTTGAATTTTTGAAGCAAGTCCTTGCAGAAGTCGTGCTGCCTAAGCGGCTCGCCGCCGGATATTGTAACGCCGCCGGATTTTATAAACCCGGAGAAACGCATGATGTACTCAAATACTTCATCGCTCGATTTAAGCTCGCCGTCGTCTAAGCTTAACGCGTCGGGATTGTGGCAGTAAATACATCTGAGCGGACAGCCCTGCAAAAACAGCACAAACCTTATCCCCGGCCCGTCTACTGTGCCGAAAGATTCCATTGAATGCACTTTTCCCATTACCGCCATATAATCCCCCCTTTTTGCATATAAAATATTTTATAATAAAAACTCAAGTACCTTGTCTGTTGCAAATGATACCTCAATTATCCGGCTATGACAGAGATAACTGTGTAAGCGAAAAACTTAATAAAGTTATATCCCCGCTGAGGACATTGTTAAATCCGGCAGCGGGGACATTCAAAAATCAATAAAACACCGTCAGGCAGTTAGCAAAAACCAATAAAATGACATGTCCTGCAGCCGGCCAAAAATTAGAAATGCGTGTGGAAGGTACGGTGTATAACGTCAAGCTGCTGCTCCCGTGTCAGCTTAATAAAGTTAACGGCATAGCCGGAAACCCTTATAGTAAGCTGCGGGTATTTTTCCGGATGGTCCATAGCGTCTAAGAGGACCTCCCTGTTTATTACATTGACATTTATGTGGTGTCCGCCCTCGTTGAAATATCCGTCGAGCAGCCCTACAAGGTTTGCGTCCTTTTCATCCTCCGTCTTGCCCAGCGACTGCGGGACTATTGAGAAAGTATAGGATATGCCGTCCTCACTGTAATCATAAGGAAGCTTGGCGACGGATATCATGGAGGCTACGCAGCCGTTTTCATCGCGGCCGTGCATTGGGTTTGCACCCGGAGCAAACGGCTCGCCCTTTTTGCGTCCGTCCGGAGTGTTGGAAGTCTTTTTGCCGTATACTACGTTAGAAGTTATAGTGAGTATCGACAGCGTCGGCTTGCTGTGACGATAGGTCTTGTTTTTCGCCATTTTCTTCATAAACATTTTTACAATGCTTACTGCAATATCATCTACGCGGGAGTCGTTGTTGCCGAATTTTGGGAAATCACCCTCAATTTCAAAATCAACAATCAGTCCGTCCTCGCGCCTTATAGGCTTAACATTTGCATATTTAATTGCCGACAGGGAGTCTGCCACCACCGAAAGTCCGGCTATGCCGCCGGCACAGGTGCGTACAATTTCCTCATCGTGCAGCGCCATCTGCAAACTCTCATAGCAGTATTTGTCGTGCATGTAGTGTATGCAGTTAAGGGTGTTGATATATAGATTTGCCAGCCAGTCGCAGATGTAGTTAAACTTGCCCATAACGTCGTCATAGTCGAGCTTGTCTCCCTCAACAGGCCGCAGCTGCGGCGCAACCTGGTCGCCGGAAATCTCATCCCGCCCGCCGTTTATCGCGTAAAGCAACGCCTTTGCAAGATTGCATCTTGCACCGAAAAACTGCATCTGCTTGCCTATGCGCATGGCCGAAACACAGCAGGCTATGCCGTAGTCATCGCCGAACTTTACGCGCATAAGCTCGTCGCTTTCATATTGAATAGACGACGTCTTTATAGACATGTCAGCGCAGTATTTTTTGAAGTTTTCCGGCAGGCGCGGACTCCACAGTATCGTGAGGTTAGGCTCCGGCGCCGGACCGAGGTTTTCGAGGGTGTGCAAAAAGCGGTAGCTCATTTTAGTAACCATGTGCCGCCCGTCAACGCACATGCCGCCGATAGACTCGGTAACCCATGTCGGGTCGCCGGAAAACAGCTCGTCGTACGCAGGCGTACGCAGAAAGCGCACCAGTCTCAGCTTCATAATAAAGTGATCGACGATTTCCTGTATCCGCTCTTCAGTGTATTTTCCGCTCTTGAGGTCGGCTTCGGCGTAAATGTCGAGGAAGGTCGACACCCTGCCCAGCGACATGGCGGCGCCGTTTTGCTCCTTAACAGCGGCAAGATATCCGAAATAAAGCCACTGCACGGCTTCCTTTGTGTCCTTGGCCGGCTCTGATATGTCAAAGCCGTAAGAGGCCGCCATTTTCTTGAGCTTTTTCAGCGCCTTAATCTGCTCTGAAAGCTCTTCGCGGTTCCTTATAGACTCCTCATCCATAATATGGTAGTTAAGGGAGGCTTTCGCGTCCTCCTTCTCGGCTATAAGGTAGTCGCAGCCGTAAAGCGGCAGGCGGCGGTAGTCGCCTATAATGCGCCCGCGGCCGTAAGCGTCCGGCAGACCCGTTATAATACCGCTGTGACGTGCCTTGCGCATCTCCTCGGTATATACGTCAAAAACGCCGTCGTTGTGCGTCTTGCGGTATTTAAAGACGTTTTCCACGTCCTTGTCCATTTCCCTGCCGTACGCCTCAAGCGAGGTGCGTACCATTCTTATGCCGCCAAACGGCATAATCGCCCTCTTAAGCGGAGCATCCGTCTGAAGGCCTACTATCGTCTCCTTGTCCTTGTCAATATATCCCGGAGCATACGCGTCGATGTCAGATATTGTCTTTTCATCTATATCCAGAACGCCGCCCGCTTCGCGCTCCTTTTTCAGCAGGACGCTTACCTCGTCCCAGAGCTCCTTTGTGCGCTGAGTCGGAGGTGTAAGAAAGCTTTCATCGCCGTCGTACGGCGTATAGTTCCTGACTATAAAGTCGCGTACATCTATGCCTTTATCCCACTTGCCTTTAACAAAGCTCATAAAATCATTCCTTTCCCCGCAAGAGCTATGCGGTTAATATAAAATTTATTTTATACTTAAAAAGTATAAATATCCTGCTTATATAATATCACCATGGCAGAATTTTGTCGAGTGAGTAAGAGCAAATCTGCTATAGAAATCCCATATAAGCTTATACCTTGCATATTCAGCGATTGTTAGTGTTCCAGATGTGTGCAGCAATTATACAGCACGGCGGTTATAAAACTGCACGGGTACACTGTTATTATTTTTTGGTTAAGCTGCGAGTATTAGAGATTATATAATATATCATATTTAATATGCTCATATTCCAAATGAGCATAAACATATATTGCGGTTAAAACAAAAAATCAGCGATATAAAATATAATTCAGCTCATCGAATTCCTTATTAAGCTGTTTTGTAAAACGCTTGTCGGAGCCGACGTATTTAAATCCGCATTTTTGAATAACTCTTTTAGATTGCTCGTTTTGTACAAAATGGGAAACGGCAACAGCGTCGAGCTTATAATTTTCAAAGCAGAATAAAATTACCGCATTAACGGCTTCCGGCATCAGTCCCATACCCCAGTAATCCTTTGACAGAGCATAGCCGATTTCCTTTATCCTTAAAGCTTTAAGCTCAGGCTCGGCTTCATCACGCAAGGGATGCAGGCCGAGCGAGCCGATAACCTTGCCGTTTTCCTTATACACTATGGCAAAGACGTTTTTGTCATCAATGAACGACCTGAGCACCTGTCTTGAAACTTCAATATTATCGTGATGCGGCCACCCGGCCATTTCGCCCACACCGGGGACGGAAGCGTAATCGTAAAAGTCATGTATGTCGCTTTCTTCCCACGGCCTCATCAGCAGCCGTGTAGTATTAATGCATGTGCCGGTTATATCAATTTTTATATCCATGTCATATATTCTCCATTCGGGGTAAAAATAGTCCTACCGGCAAGACAATAGGCAATTGCTTTTTACAGTTGATTAGAGCAGAGCGCCAGTGAGAGCGGAATATCGGCAAACTTCTATTTTTCGCGCAAAGGCACTGCGGTTGACAAAAATAAGCAATGTTAATCAAAATTAAGATAATACGGTAAAACGATTTATCGGCAAAAGTAAAGCTGTGGTTATTGGTAAACATCAGGATTTTGCATGAACCAAACGGTATAAGCACATGAGTGATGTTTTTATCTAATTAAGAAAGCATCGTAAAAATTACAGCATTAATATCTGCAAGGCGGTTAAAAATCCTGCACAACGCCGTCTGCTGCGCTGATTAAAGCCAAAAGACAAATGACGGGCGTCATTTTAGCAGTATAGTCTAAACGCCCGTCTGGCCGGTTTGATATTTAAGATATAGCCATGCTGTTTATACGCCGCGCCGCATAAAGTCCAAATTTGCTGGCAGACGGCTAAAAATTTATGCATTATACATTTTACAGTAAGCTTGGCCGTGACGGATGATAGCGCATTAAGCGGTCAAGCCGCGTGCTGCGATTGCTTATTTTTTAAAATATTCTGCCGCCCTATTTAGTCTGGAAGATGTTCTGTCGCGGCCGAGTATACGCATAATTTCAAACAAGTCGGGCGAATTTTTGCGTCCCGTAACCGCCGTGCGTATTACTGCCGACACATCGCCGATATGTCCTTTATACTTGTCAGGCTCAGACTTATACTCTTTCGTGTTTTCGGCATAGCCCAGGGAGGAGCACAGCTGCTTAACACTGTCAAACCACTGCGTTTTATCCCCGTCTAAGTGCGGGTTTTCAGCATAACGCTCTAATATTTCCACCGCATCAGAGGCGGATATGTTTTCCGGCAGCTCATACTGCGGGACAAAAGTGTCGTCGTAAAAATATGATATAAACTGCGCCGCTTCATTCCACTTCGCAATATCCTTGCGCGGTTTGGGAATATCCCTGTCGATAGAGAAAATGGCGGCGGCATAGGCTTTATCGCCGCTTAGCCTGTTATACAGCGCCTCATCGTATTTTTCGGCCCAGCTAAGCAGGCTGCTCAGCACGTCTTCAGTGCTCATGCGGGAGATGTAATTTTTGCTTACATCCAGCAGCTTGTCCATGTCGAACAGCGCGCCGGACTGGCTCATTTTGTTAAGCTTTAAGTCAAAGTCGAATATGTCGGCGTCCTTGTTCGCCCGCCTCCAGTCCTCAAAGCCGGAGCTTGCGATGGTAAGCAGATATTCCAGCACGGCGCGCGGCTCAAATCCCTGCTCGGAGAAATACTTAACCGCCGCCTCGGGGTCGCGGCGCTTAGAAAGCTTGCGCTTCGAGCCGCCCTCGCTTTTCATAATAGGCGCTATGTGCGCATATTTCGGCGGCTTAAAGCCCAGCAGGCGGAAAAGCTGCAGATGTATAGGCGTGGAGCTTATCCATTCGTCGCCGCGTATAACATGAGTGGTGCGCATTAAATGGTCGTCTACGGCGTGCGCAAAGTGATAGGTGGGTATGCCGTCGGATTTAAGCAGAACTATGTCGGCGTCGTTTTCCGGCATTTCTATTTTGCCCTTTATGGCGTCGGTAAAGGTTACTTTATTTTCCTCATTTCCCGGCGATTTCAGCCTAAGAACGTACGGCGCGCCGGAACTTAGCTTTTCTTTTATTTCATCAATGGAGAGGCTGCGGCAGCGGGCGTATTTGCCGTAATATCCCGGGCGAATTTTTTGGCTTTCCTGCTCGCCGCGGATTTGCTCCAATTCCTCTTCGGTGCAGAAGCAGGGATATGCCAGTCCCTCAAGCACAAGCTTTTTTGCAGCCGAGTGATAAATCTCCCTGCGCAGCCGCTGCCTATAAGGAGCATACGGACCCTTTTCGCCATCCGGCATAAATCCCTCGTCGGGCACTATGCCGAAGGATATAAGACCGTTTACAATATCCTCAAGCCCGCCTTCGACCTCACGCTTTTTGTCGGTATCCTCAATCCGCAGGTAAAATATACCGTCTTTGCCGGCCGCCATGCGGTTTATAAGGGCAGAGTACAGTACGCCTAAATGCAGATATCCCGTAGGACTCGGCGCCAGACGCGTTACCTTTACCCCTTCTTTAAGTCCGCGGTGAGGGTATTTTTCTTCATAATATTCAAAGTCCTTTATATCCTTGTCAAATAAAAGGTCGGCTAAATAACGATTACTGTCCAAATTAAACTCTCCTTGCATATATAATAGGAAAATGTGTAAATAAGCGGCAAACGAGCTGTATTATTGTACAAAAATCGATTTTTGTACCATAGGCCGCCTAATTTCAATTATAGCTATATTATCGCAGAAACCGGCACAACTATCAACCCAATTTGGAAATTTTTACGTATATGCGGCGTCTCCCAAAGTTAATCTTTGAGTGCGCTTAAGCAGCAAGAGCCAGGACTCCCTTTTCAAGGAAAGTGCTGATTTAAAGGAAATTTTGGGTAGCATAAAATAAAGGCGGTTGCCAAATTTCGGGCAACCGCCTTTATTTTACACGATATTTACTCGGATATATTAAAGTCAAAAATGTACTCTTGGAGGTTTTGGCTCCAATCATATGAATTTGCTTTCATGATTATCTGAAAGGGCTCTTCCTTAATGGCAGGGAATACTACAACGCCTTCGGTCGTTATCCCCGCACGTATGTTTGATTGCAGTTCTGGGTAGTCGGCCTTATAGTTAGGTGCGTATTTATATTGTGTATCACCTTGAATTAAGACCATATTAAAGCCATATAAACTGAATTCGCTGCTTCCGTTGTTTGTTACAGAAATATATGCTCTTGTTTCCTTTTCGGCAAGTTCAACGCTCTGAACTGTTACGGAATATCCATACTGCTCAATTGTATTATTGACTGCTGTGGCGGTAGCAATCGTTGGCCTGACGGCATCTTTGTATGATATTACTTCAAGTGTATCTGCTTGTATTTTAGGCGCAATAATCCGTCCTCCAACCATATTTTCGCCTTTAAACACATCAACGACCTTTCCGCTTATGCGGATATATTGTCCATCTTCAAGTGTTAACTCGGGCTCAGAATAGGCTACGACGGTATTTAAGTCAGTGTTATCTGGATCGGCCCACATTTGGAAATATACTCCGTCGCCATCATAATCAATGCCGCCGAAAATGACTCCAACAAGTTCAACAGTAGATCCAACGTAATCTGACGGATTCGAGTACATCCGTTTGATTTCGCTGTCGCTCAATGGCACAGACTCAGATGCGGTCGATGAAACGTCGTTATTGCCGAATATACTATTACACCCTGCTAAAGAAATAAGTAAAGTAATCAAAAATATTCCTGCCCAAAATTTGCTTCTCACCCTGTTCCCCTCCTCATTATTCGGCTTCTGCAGCATAATATCATTTACACCTGCTGAAGAAAGCCCTTTGCTTGCATGAAGCATCGTTTTTGCTATTAATTCTACAAAAAAGTTGTATTTATTACAAATTATATCATTTTCAATTAACGCAAACAAGTGCAAGATTTAGCGGTACTGCTGCCCTCTTAAGGGATGTACCAACTCCGCACTTTCGAAGCTGTATCTCTTAACACTTCGATAATGGAGAACTTTAAATGGGAACGGCTATATCGGTTTTTGCTGCTGCATTACCGCCGGATATCATATATAAAAATCAAAGTCGGAATAAAAGAACTCTTTTATATATCGGATATATATGATAAAATATAAAAAACAGGAACAAGGGGTACCTATATGAGAAAAAAGATTTCCGCATTTCTCCTGACAATTGCGCTGCTAATGCTGCCGGGTTGTGATATATTAGGCATACAGCCGAATACAGCTGTTTCGTCAATTTCTGCCGGCAACGGTACAATGGAAGTGCATTTTATAGATGCAGGGCAGGCCGACGCTATTTTTATAAGGCTGCCGGACGGGAAAATCATGCAGATTGACGCAGGGAAAAATAATACCGGAGACGAGATAACGGATTATATAAAATCACAGGGCGTTGAAAAAGTAGATTATCTTATAGGCACTCACCCCCACGAAGACCACATAGGCGGGCTGGACAATGTTATAAAAGAGTTTGATATAGGGAAAATCTATATGCCGCGCGTTTCCCCGTCTGAAACGCCGACGACACAGACATATGAGGATGTTCTCACGGCCGTAAAAAATAAAGGGCTGACAATAACGGCGCCGCATGCCGGCGATATAATAATAGAGGGTGAAAGTTACACTGCGGAGGTGCTTTCGCCAAAACGTGAAGATTATACCGACTTAAACGAATATTCGATAGTAATAAAGCTTACATACGGCTCGGAGAAGTTTTTGTTTATGGGCGATGCTGAGGCGATAAACGAGCGGGAGATAATAGACGCTGGCTATGACATTGAGGCAGATGTGCTGAAGCTGGGACATCATGGCAGCAGCACTTCGTCTACAGCAGACTTCTTAAAAAAGGTATCGCCTGATTACGCCGTAATATCCTGCGGCGCCGGCAACTCATACGGACACCCGCATGACGAAGTGCTGGAGCGCTGCAATAATTTAAAGATAAACATACTTCGTACCGATACCGACGGGACAGTAGTCATGAAGACCGACGGCGAAAGTATAGAGGTGTCAAAGCAAAAATAGCTTGCAATGCGTAGACATCGTAATTTTGTGAGCTTGAAAACACGGTTGACAAATACGTTAAACTGGCTGTAAATTGCCTGCTGCCGATGCGGAATCGGCGGCGATATAATAGGCAAAAGCGGCGCTTTTGCAGGCAGTATTTATTTTCTGCCGAATAAGCTGCAAATGTTACTGGCAAAACTATTAAGAACTTTGCATATGCAAGGGAAGAGACATCTGCTGGCGAAACAACACATGAAACGGTGAAAAATTCGCTTTTGCGATGCTGTAAAATATATGGTAAATGGGGATAAAGCTATGTCAGAAATATTTTCCCGCTTAGAAATGCTTATAGGGAAAGAAGCGCTGAAAAAGCTCAATAGCAGCAAGGTGGCGATATTCGGCGTCGGCGGGGTAGGCGGTTATGTAGCAGAAGCGCTTATACGCTGCGGTGTTGGCAGCTTTATACTCCTTGACAACGACACGGTATCAGATTCTAACATAAACCGCCAAATAATAGCCGATATAACGACGGTTGGGAGATATAAAACAGAGGTAATGCGTGAGCGAATGCTTAAAATAAACAGCGCGGCAAAGATAGAGGAAATAAAAACATTTTATCTGCCTGGCGACGACCTTGGCTTTTTATCGGACTGTGATTATGTTGTCGACGCGATAGACACGGTATCGTCAAAAATAGAACTTGCGGTGTGGTGCGAGAAAGCGTCAATCCCGTTGATAAGCGCGATGGGCGCGGGAAACAAGCTTAACCCGGCGATGTTTGAAGCAGCGGATATATATGATACGTCTGTCTGCCCCCTTTGCAGGGTAATGCGGACAAATCTTAGAAAGCGAGGCGTAAAATCCCTCAAGGTGGTATATTCGAAAGAAAAGCCGATAGCTCCCGTTTGCCATGGCAATGCTGAAAACGATAAAGAGCGCGGTGCATATTGTAGGCCAGTACCGGGGAGCATACAAATGGCGCCTGCCGCCTGCGGCCTTATTATCGCATATGAAGTAGTAAAAGATATCATAAAACAGCAATAATGATAATTACAGGCAAAAATAACATTTTTAGGACTATAAAACCGCATAAATAAGTCTGTTATACGGATATTGGCCATTTTGCAGCAAAAATGTCTTATTATGCATCGCTTTGAATAAATATATATGAAGTTAAGAGAAAAAGGACGGAGGAAAATATTTATAATTTAATTAACATCTGTATAAGAAAATAAAAATCCGCCGCCAAATGACGCCGGTTAAACTTATACTATGCATTTGATGAGCCTTAATATTGATAACAGAATATGATATTTGTGTAACAATAAATACAATTTTGTAATAAAGCATCGACTTCCTTGACACATGCCGATTAAACGTATAAAATAAAATTACCTTATTAAATGGAGATGTATGTTATTTGCAGAATACAGATAATTTATGCATGGGATGTATGAGGAATAAAAATCCGGAAGACAAGGTATGCCCATATTGCGGATATAATGAGGAGGTGCTCCAGCCAGAGCCTTTTTTGCCGGTGAGGACGGAGCTTAACGGGCGTTATGTTGTCGGTAAGGTACTCAGTTCAAACGGTGAAGGCATAACGTACTTAGGCTGGGATAAGGCATCAGACACCCCCGTAAGGATAAGGGAATATTTTCCGGACGGTATGGCTTCACGCAAAGACGGCATTTTAAGCGTATCCAGTGAATATGATTACAGCTTTAACGAGGGGCTTGTACAGTTTCTGGACCTGGCCCGCGGTCTTGCACGCATGCGTGAGCTGCCTGCGATAATATCGGTATACGACATATTTGAAGAAAACGGCACGGCATATTATGTAGCGGAAAATATAGATGGAATAACATATCGTGAATTTTTGCTGCGCAACGGCGGTACGATAAGCTGGAAACAGATAGCTCCGATGCTGATGCCGGTGCTTAACACACTGTCTTCACTGCATGCGGTAGGTATAATACACCGCGGCATATCGCCGGAAACGATGATGGTCGGCAGGGACGGCCGTATAAGGCTTATCGGCTTTTGTATAGAGCCGGTACGTACGGCGCGCACCGACTTTTCTGCACAGCTTTTTCCGGGCTATGCTGCAATAGAGCAGTACGGCTTTGACGATCAGCAGGGCACATGGACAGATGTCTATGCTTTTGCAGCGTGCATATATCGCACAATAGTGGGAAATCCGCCGCCGGAGGCGACCGCGCGCGTTACGGATGACAATATGACAGTGCCGGCGTCTGTGGTAAGCATAACTCCTTCAGGCGTTATTTCTGCACTGGCCGATGCACTTCAGATATTGCCAGAGGACAGGATACAGACAGCGGAGGCATTTAAAGAAGAGCTTTCTTTCAGCCGCGGCACGGCTTCAAGCGGCACGGCAGAATTCTCTAAAAAGTCTGTGACGGGAAAGATAGCTTCAAAGCAAAAGCAGAAGAAAAAGAAAAAGTCGTCGATGAAATATTGGCTTATTGGCCTGTTGACGACGATACTGCTACTGGCTGTAATAGCGGCAATACTTATACCAGTAATTTTGCCGGATGAAGAACCGCAGCCGCCAGTGTCGTCAGTGCCGTCGGCCCCATCTGTTATAATACCGAGCAACACGACGCCATCAGTGCCGGACGACAGCGTAGTGTCGGTACCGAACTTTGTAGGTCAGGCATACAGTGCACTGGTAAACAACGTAGAATATAAGGATATATTTGACTTTGTAATATCAGATACTAAGCAGTACAGCGATGAGTATGCAAAGGGCACCGTAATATCGCAGACGCCGAATAACGGGGAAAGCGTTCAGAAGGGCTCGACAATAACGCTGGTCATAAGCCTTGGCAGCGCAAAGGTAGAAATTCCGGATGTAATAGGCATGGGCAAGGGGAGCTTGAGCTTTATAAAGCGGGCTTTTCGAATATAACGCTGCTTGAAATAAACGATTCGGCGCAGGCGCCGGCGTCTATAGTGGCGGTAGAAGCGCTTGAGCAGACGGTTTCATACACGGTAGGAGACGCGGTATACGCCGACCTTCCAATTTTCTTGACATATAATACGTACGAGCCGCCGGAGTCGAATGTTTCTTCACAGGGAGGCTTGACGTCCGGGATGAACGGAACAGGCGGCACGGGTTCTTCCAATTCATTAGGCGGAACATCTTCGGCTCCTGCATCGGCGTCATCGCGTTAGATGCGTGAACAACAAACGCGGTAAAAGCGAAAATACATTTTAAATAAAGCCAACTGATTGGCATATGCCAATCGGCTTGGTGAGATTAAATGTGTATGCTTATATATAATAGTATAAGCAAATGTAAGCGCTGAAAAACTAAAATGTTAACTTCAGCTACACAAAAATGAAAAGCAAGGATGTTGGTTATAGCAATATATAACAGCATGATAAATTAAATAATAGTTTTTATAATCTTTAAAATTTAATTTTTCTGACTCTGCCCAAAAATTGAGGCTTCTTTGCTTTCCATACAATAAAAATGTTATAAAGAGCAGGTTTTGAGTCTATTAAATCGAGAAGAGAGATAAAACCTCAAATGTGTTTTATCTCTCTTTTTTGATTACAAATTGCGTAAAAGCAAGAATAATCGCCGCCTGTATTTGAAACAATAAAATCAGCATAAATACAGGAGGGAAATAAGGATGGAATTTGTAAAAGCGTTTGTAATAGGCGGTCTAATATGCGTAGTAGGCCAGATTTTAATAGATAATACGAAGCTAACGCCGGCGAGGATATTAGTGCTGTTTGTAACAATGGGAGTAGTATTAACAGCTATTGGCGTGTATCAGCCGCTGGTGGATTTTGCCGGAGCTGGCGCTACTGTTCCGCTTACGGGATTTGGATATTCTATAGCGAAAGGAGTAGAAAAGGCCGTAAATGAATACGGCGTGCTTGGCGCGCTAACCGGCGGAATAACGGCCACAGCGGCGGGAATAACAGCGTCAATATTCTTTGGCTATATTATTGCCCTTATTGCAAAACCCGGAGATAAATCGTAACAGTACGCAGATGCAGTGACTGTTATAACTGATGCAAGTAAAGCATATAGCTGCGATTAAATCAAAATGGCAGCTGCTGAAATAAGCAGCTGCCATATAATGAATAAAACAAAGCAAAAAGTTTACGGCATTCCATTACTACATAAATAAAACGAAAATTAGACTATTTCACCATATGTTTCAGGGCCAATCATAGCGGCATTGCCCTCGTCGGTATCAACGTGCATAGCCAGGCTGAATTTATCACTAACCCTTATAACTACGTCGCCGAAAACGAGGGAACGGCTGCCGGAATCTACTTTTACATTTACTATCTGGCGATCCTTAACATTAAAATGCTCGGCATCGGCAGGAGTCATATGAATATGCCGCTTAGCGACTATAACTCCTTTGTCAATTTCGATTTCGCCGGCAGGGCCTATAATTTTGCAGCCGGGAGTGCCGTCAATATCTCCGGATTCTCTTACAACGCAGGGAATGCCGAGCGAACGTGCATCGGTAGCGGATATCTCGACCTGTGTGGCGCTTCTAACGGGACCCAATATGCTGACATTCTCCATTGAACGCTTAGGCCCGACTATTGTGACGCGTTCGCCGCTTGCAAACTGCCCCGGCTGTGAAAGCTCTTTACGGACAGTAAGCTCATAATCCTTTCCAAATAAAATATTCAAAGCTTCGCGGCTGACATGTACATGGCGCGCAGAAACTTCAATTAGTATACGTGATTCCATGGAATTCTCTCCTTATAAATTTTTCTGCGAAATTATTTTACACCCAAAGGTGAACAATTTCAATAACTGATGACAAAATATAATATAATATGATATAATAATATTAAAATCGACTAAAAACAACAAAAACCTGATGCATAAAAAGCATTAGCCGAAGCCATAATTATATTTTATGAGGGTAAACAACTGTTATACAGCGGTAAAAAGAGCATGGACACAGCAAATTTATTGTATAGGGGTAATATTATGAAATGTGGTAATTTGAATGAGCTAAGGCGGCTTTGTTCGGAGTGCAGGCTGTGTGAACTACACAACGGCAGGACAAATGTTGTATTTGGTACAGGTAATCCCCATGCAGAGATTATGTTTATAGGAGAAGGGCCCGGTGAGCAGGAAGATATAACAGGTGAACCGTTTGTCGGGCGTGCCGGCAGGCTTTTAGACAAATATTTTTATGCGATGGATATAGACAGGGCAGATATTTACATAGCAAATATGGTAAAATGCCGTCCGCCTCAGAATAGGGACCCGTCGCCTGAAGAGCAGGATATATGCTTACAGTACTTAAGAGAGCAGGTAAGGCTTATAAGGCCGAAAATGATAATCTGCCTTGGGAGAATAGCGGCTCAAAAGCTGATTTACCCGAACTTTAAGGTAACAAAGCAGCACGGAGAATGGACAGAAAAAAACGGCGTGCTGATGATGGGAACCTTTCATCCGGCGTCATTGCTTCGCAACCCCGCGCAGAAGCCGGCGGCGTTAGAGGATTTTATGAAAATACGCGATAAAATAGCTGAACTAAAAATAAAAGTAAAAGAATAATAGCTGGCCTGCCCTGTTCAGTAGAATTGGGGCAGGTCATTGTTTTGATATAAATTGTCTTTTTATGCAGGAAAGAAAATTTTTATAAATCCGGCTACCATACGCCATACGGCGAAAGGTCGCGGGCAAGACACTGCAAATGGGCTGCTGGGCAGCCTTAGGCTTATGACATATTCCCATCAAACACAGCAGGCAGATTTTGATAAAGCTGAAAGCAGCATTAAACCGAGACAATGCCATTGTCGGCCGGCTGATTTCCACTGCATCTAATGCTTCATAAGGATGTTTAGAGCAAATTCTGCCTGTGTTTGCAGAATATAAATATAATTTACGGCATTTGATATGAAAAGCTGGGATGGCAGAAATTATTTTGTATCAGCCTCGCTCTGTTCGTCAAGCGACATAGAAAAGCTCGGCAGAAACTCTTTTAAAAAGCAGTCGACCTCAGGCATATTGTATTCTTCCAGCGTGCGCCGAATAGTTTTGGCGGCGTCGCGGAATTCGTTGTTGCCCATTTTCTCCTCTTCAATACATTTTATAAGCGCCGACAGTTTATCCGCCGCCTTGATTATGCGCAGAATATTCTCATCGTCCTGCGCAAAGGCGTCGCGGTAGTCAGGCTGTATGTCCTGCGGAAGGTAGGATATAAGTCGGTCGGATGCGACGGCTTCGAGGCTTTTATAGGCAGTTTTTATTTCAGGATTATAATATTTTACCGGCGTGGGCAAATCTCCTGTTATAATCTCGCTGCAGTCGTGAAAGAGAGCCGCAACTGCAGCCTTGTTTTCATCGACATTACCGCCGAACCGGCGATTTTTTATTATACACAGCGCATGGGCTATAACAGCGGTGTCAAAGCTGTGCTCGCACAGATTTTCCTGCCGCAGATTTCGCATAAGCCCCCATCGATATATATGCTTCATACGCCACAGCATAGCGTAAAATTGATTTTTACTCATAGTTGGCTCCTTATTATTATTCGGCGAGTTTATTATAAAACACATATATTGATATGTAAATGGGCAAAAATTTACTTTATTATTTGTGGCAGTGCTGTTATAATGTAAATTATAAAAACGTAGGATGGGATATAAATGCAGATATTTCAAAGAAATGGAAGCGGGATAAAGCAGACAAATCAAAAGGAGCTTTATCTAATGGCGTTTGGGCTGTCGTTTATCGCCGCGTGTGCCCTGTTCATCCCCTTTATGATAAAGGACGGAGGCTACTTTTTATTTTACGGCGACTTCAACGTACAGCAGATACCATTTTATAAAATGTGCCATGACGCGGTGCGGTCGGGCAATATATTCTGGAACTGGAACACCGACCTTGGCGTAAACTTTATAAGCTCATATTCGTTTTACTTATTAGGCAGCCCGTTTTTCTGGCTGACCATACCATTCCCTAGCTGGATGGTTCCGTATTTGATGGGGCCGCTGCTCATACTCAAATTTTCATGTGCATCTTTAACGGCGTATATATATCTCAGGCGGTTTGTAAAGCCGCAGAGCGCTGTTATCGGCGGATTGCTTTATGCATTTTCGGGATTTTCAATATATAACATCTTCTTCAATCATTTCCACGAAGCGATAATTATTTTCCCCATACTTCTTTATACATTAGAGCTGTATATGGAGGAGAATAAAAAGGGAGTATTTGCGCTTGCGGTATTTGCCGCTGCATTTATGAATTATTTCTTCTTTGCCGGCATGGTAGTATTTGTAATGATATATTGGCTGCTGCGCATGCTTTCCGGCAAATGGAGCATAACAATGCCGCGGTTTGGGTGGCTGCTTTTTGAAGCGGTGATAGGCGTTGCACTTGCGGCGGTATTGCTGTTGCCGTCGGCGCTGACGGTGCTTGCCAATCCGCGTACCAGCAGCCAGCTGATAGGCTGGGACAATGTGCTATATGGCAAGAATCAGATATTCCTAAATGCTATAGAAGTGTTTTTCTTCCCGCCGGACTTGCCGGCGCGCCCGGTATTCTTTACGGGGTCGGACGTAAAGTGGTCGTCGCTTGCGGCATGGCTGCCGGTATTCAGCATGACGGGCGCGATAGGATTTATGTGCGCGAAGAAAGGTCACTGGCTCAAGCGAATAATAATAATACTCTTCTTTATGGCGCTTGTTCCGGGGCTTAACAGCCTGTTCTATATGGCGAACTCGGCATATTATGCGCGTTGGTATTATATGCTGGTGCTCATGATAGTGCTTGCTACAGTAATCTCATTTGAAGACAAGGAAGTCAACTGGTGGCAGGGACTCAGGTGGACAGCGGGAATAACCGCAGCGTTTATATTAGTAATAGGCTTTTTACCGGCAAAGACGGACGGCAACGGCAAGGTCACGCAATGGGGACTTTACGACCATGAGTTTACCTCGCGTTTTTGGATAACATGTGCTATTGCCGTAATAAGCCTTATAATACTTGCGCTGCTTATTACCATGATGCGAAAGCCAAAAGAGGCGAAGAATTTCTTTAGGACAACGGTTTTTGTAGTAATGGCGGTGTCGGTAATATATTCGTCGTACTTTGTGGCGGGCGGCAAAACCCACTCAAACGACTCAGACGAGGTAATAAACAACTATATAAGGGGCGCAGATAAAATTACTCTGCCGGACAACGGCGTTATTCGCACCGACTTTTACAATTGTATGGACAATGCCGGCATGTTCCTTGAGCTGCCTACAATAAATGCTTTCCACTCGGTAGTGCCGGTGTCTATAATGAATTTCTATGAGTACGTGGGCGTAACCCGTGACGTTGCATCGCGCCCGGAATATGACGATGAAGCGCTGCGCAGCCTGCTTTCGGTAAAATGGATGTTTGATTATGCCGGCGACAGCAGCAACTTTGAGTCCGCCAGCGGTTCAACAAAGATGAAAGGCTATAATTATTATGCAACTCAGAATGATTTCAAAATATATGAAAATACTAACTTTATACCTTTCGGCTTTGCTTATGATACTTATGTAGACAAGTCGACGGCGGATTCTATAGATGAGAAGAATAGGGCGCATCTAATGCTCAAGGCGCTTATACTGGACAATGAGCAGATTTCACGTCATTCTGACATATTGACGAATATTACCGATACGCTTGTAGACGAGAGCGTAGATTCGACTCAGATGGCGGAGAACGGCAGCACGAGTGTAAAAAACCAATTAGATTTCAGTTATGACGCCTTAGTACAGGATGTTGCAGAGCGTAATCTTCAGTGTTCATCTTATTTTGCTTATGACAATCGCGGCTTTGACTGCACGATAAACCTCAGTTCAGAGCAGCTGGTATTTTTCAGCGTGCCTTATGAGGACGGCTGGAGTGCGACGGTAGACGGTCAAGCGGTGGACATAGAGCAGGTAAACGTAGGCTTTATGGCGGTAAGAGTAGGAGCCGGCGAGCATACGATACGCTTTAATTACATGACGCCGGGCCTTGGCTGGGGCGCCTTGATATCGCTTGGCGCAGCTGCAGCATTGATTATATATGTAATTCTTTGGAAAGTATATTCCAGGGACAATATGGAAGTATTTGAGCGTGAGCGCCGTGCGCAGGCAATAAAGGTGTTTGACGACGATGCCGGCAGCGGATTCAAAGTAAATCTGCCATATCAGAGCGACCAGACGAGCGGTGGACAATATAATGATGAGTACAGCGGCGCACCGCAGAATGAGCAGAGTTCTGGAAATAATAATACAGAAGCGGGACTTAATATGGATAACCAGCCGGCAGAAGAGGATACATCTGATATAGTAAACGGAGGGTTACTAGCTCCTAACGATGCTGATGTCGATAAAGAATCTCAGCTTTACGAAGATGGCATGGACGGCCTTTCCGATAAATCGGATGAGCCGGATGATGACGGCCCAAATACTGGCAGCGGCGAATAATAAAGCGGTTTAATTTTTAAACGGATGAGGTCGTTGAGACTGCATCTAAAGTAGGACGGGTGAAAGCTAATGGCTCCGGTTTTATATATTGTAGTACCCTGTTACAATGAGCAGGAGGTGCTGCCAGAAACAATCAAGCGCCTTAGCGCAAAGCTGCGTGAGATGATAGACGGCGATGTATGCAGCAGTGAGAGCCGCATGCTGTTTGTCGATGACGGGAGCAAGGACAGCACATGGGAAATAATAATGAAAGCCCATACTGAAAACGAGTATGTATGTGGGCTTAAGCTTTCGCATAACCGCGGGCATCAGAATGCGCTGTTAGCTGGGCTTATGTCGGCGAAAGAGCTTTGCGACTGTGCTGTTTCGATGGATGCAGATTTGCAGGACGATATAGGTGTGTTGGACGAGTTTGTGCAGAAATATATCGGCGGCTGCGATATAGTGTACGGCGTAAGAAGCAACCGAAAAAAGGACACATTTTTTAAACGGTTTACGGCTGAATGCTTTTATAAATTTATGAAGCTGCTTGGTGTTGAGATAGTAAATAATCATGCAGACTACCGATTAATGAGCAAGCGCACGCTTGAGACTCTCAGCGAGTACAGAGAGGTAAACCTGTTTTTGCGCGGCATAGTACCGCTCATGGGATTTAAAAGCGATATAGTATATTATGAGCGCGACAAGCGTTTTGCCGGTGAGTCAAAATATCCGCTTAAGAAGATGATATCCTTTGCCATTGACGGAATAACGTCGTTCAGCGTAAAGCCGCTTAAGCTGATATCGAATGTGGGGATAATAATATCGCTGCTCAGCATACTTGGCATACTTTACGCGCTTATATCGAAGATTATGGGCACGGCGGCGCCGGGCTGGACTGCGACGATTGCTTCAATATGGCTGGTGTGCGGCATTATCATGTTCTGCCTTGGCGTAATTGGGGAGTATATAGGAAAGATATACATTGAAGTGAAAGCGCGGCCGAAGTATACTGTAGAGGAATTTTTAAAAAAATAATAGTATTTATATATAGATTACTGAAAAAGACGCCTTTATTGGCGTCTTTTGGGTTTTATTTAAAGAATCTTGGCTTATTAATTTCAGAAGAGCAGTCAATAAGAGAGGCATTTAAAAATACAAGAAAAAATTTGAGTTTCGTGTGCGAAGTATGTCAATGTTATTGCTTGTGCCAAGAAAGAATAAAAGTATATTTATTGTAAATGTGAGCTTATAATCAGATATAAAAAGTATCAAAACGCGAAATGCGCCTATGATTATACTGATATCTGGCTTTTACAAAATATAAGCAGACTAAAAAAGCGCAAAGGGAGTGCAAATAAAAAACTGACTTTAAGCGTTAAATAAGTCATGCTTAGCAAAGCTTAGGCTGTAAAAAAATATTTTGCCGTTTCGATGTGTAGACGTGAACATTAGTAGAATGGCAAGACAAGACTTCGGAATAAAAAAATATGCCTTAAAACATGCGGATTTACAAGAATGGCAAATGGACTAAGGTGGTTGTAAAAATTTGTTTTGACTTGATTTTCCAATTTGCACTTTTTGATTTTGGGTCCAATTCGCAAAAAGAAAAAGCCGTCATTTAAACTTACTTTACTAGTGCCTTTATATAAAAAAGGGTGGACACTTTAGATGCCGCCCTTTTGCGTAGTCGTAATACGGTAAAAAGCAAAAAATAAATTTTGCATCCCAACTTTTACGCTCAGTACCATTAATTTACGAGCGCACATTAGCGAAACTCTCGCAGGGGTAAGTATAGCACATGAGCCAAAGCTTGTCCAGAGCTTCATATAGAATTGCTTGATTATATCTGCACAGTAAAGGAGAAAGAAAATAGGATTTACATTTGAAATGCACTCCTATTTTTACTGTGCCTTTAGAGCCAATAATTTTTGGGTTATCTCAGTAACATCTTCTTTGGAAGTTGGATTATTCCCTGTAATACCCAACTCGGTCGAAATTTGTGAATAATCTAATTTTAACTTGCTAAGCAAAAAGCTATGGCGAGCTTCAAAAGCTTGAAAAATATCATCCCAAGAAAGAGCATAGAGTTCGAAATTTCCAACAATATCTGCAAGTCCAATTTTGCCATGCTGCTCGAAATTTTTATACTTAATTTTTACATCATCTTCTACTTCAGCACATACTGCGTAGAACTTCCATACTCTATTGCTGCCGATAAAGCGTGGCTCTTTCCTTATGGTGTTGGCGTAACGCACAATTTGATTGAATACATCAATGGATAACTTAACACGGGGGCCTTTAATTCAATAATAAGCATTTCGCTACTACTGTTGTTTAGCACTTGCTGTGAATATAGAAAAATATCCATTCTTTGCAAAGCTTCGCTGTCAGAAATAGAAAGTGTATCATCTGTTGATGGCTGGGCAGTAATTCGCTCAAATTCACGCAATGACACTCTCATATTTTTATCTGCAGTAAGCATATGATATTGCTCACCAAACAACCAGAAATGCTGTTCGATTAGCTTTTGAATATGATCTCGTTCGTTTGCAAAGGTTGAATAATCAAAAACAATTTGCTTTAATTCTTCAATTACAGAAACCCGCTTTTCGATAACGCTTATTGCTTCGACAATATACTGTAACTGCGAACGTTGCAGGACCTCCGAAAAATTTTTCCTTTGCTCAGTAGTTAGGCTAACAACCTGTTCAATGATTTGTAAAACATTTTCTCGTTCTTCAGAAGAGAGAAGCAGGTTCAAAAAGCCCAGCAAAGATTTTTCCTGCTTATCATTGAGCTTATAGAATATTCTCGGCTCTACACAATAGAGCTCCTTTGTTACAGTCTGAAAATCTCGTTTTCTTAATTGTCCGTACTCATCACTGCTAAAAGCTGGAAATACACCACGTTTTTCCATGTCCGCAAGTTTTACATCTGCTTGCTCTGACAAAAAAGATTTCAAAACTTCAGAAACTAAAGCCCAAATCTCTTTTCTAAGATGCCTTATGATAGTTTTCTGCTCACTTTGGGCATCTGCCTCAAGTTCTATTTGATCACCATCTTCGTCCGTTGGAAGAAACATATTAGGCTTGAAGTATGCGGACGATACGAATACAGCGTGATAGAAGTTGACTTTGTTCTTGTTAAAGGATGTGTTTTGTGTTGCAGCAATTTCGCCTTTCTCTGTCAGATAGTAAATTTTCGAGGAATTTGCGACATTGCTTTTCCAGACGATAATGCTTATAGCAAAATCGTGATTGCTGATTCTCAGAGAAATGGACTTTGACAATTCAGTATTTATATACTGAGAAATATCAAGTACAGTTCCCATATATTCAAGGGTGTATGCTTTTTCCTTATTCAAGTATAAAAACCATGCAAATTCTTCAAGCAATTTCTGACGCATATTCGCATATGAAAGTTGATCACCTGAATTGGCATCTGAAAGTGGGAAAATTACTACTGTTCCAGTTTCCTTGCTTGTAGCCATTTGAGGTTCTGTCGTATTAAATTGACTTCGATCTGAGGAGTCTGTTCGTATTGAATATTGCTTCAGCATGTCGCCAGAACGATATGTTGTCTGCCACTCTGCTGCATGTGAAAAAGAGAGGTAAGAAAAGCGTCCCTTTCCCTTGTTCGCTTGCGATTTGATTCTTATGGTTGCATTGTTTTTAATTGATGATAGAAATGCTCCAAAAGTTTCAGATAATTTGTCATAAGAAATGCCTGAACCATTATCACTGATTACCAGAGATAATGCTTCTTTTAACGGGGTACCTTGTATAGAAACACTTACTTTTGATGCACCTGCTTCAAAACCATTCCAAATATACTCGCACACTGCATCTTTGCAATCTTTAGTTATACCTGCTCTGTCAAAACTATCGTTATTTAGTGAGACCTGCCATTTTTTCATATTGATTCCCCTCAACATCCATATAAGGCCGTTTTTATTATAACATATCTTTTCGATAGAACAACTTTTTTATAAAGAAGATTTACAGGAACAAATGAAATATCAAAGAAGACGAATCCAATTGATACATTCAAGACCTGCTATTCCAAATACTACAGTGGTAAGTTGTCAGTGCTATCATAAAAGAAACCGGTGCATCGAGGAACATAATTTTTAAATTAAGGCAGTGCAAAGGATTTTACGATTTTAACGCCATTACACTAAAAAACATTGGGAAGCTTACAGCAAAAGTATGAAAAGCCCTTACAAATCTGCGCGGTGTTAAAAGAGATATGCAATTCCAATTAAAAATTTATCTGCTGAGTAAAGGAGAAAGAAGCATGCCGAAGGTTTATACAGAGTCACAGAAAAAGGAATGGGTTCATGAGTATCAAAGTGGGAAATCCGTTAAAGAAATTTGTGCCGAGAATGGCATCTCATCAAACGCCTTATATGGTTGGATTAAATTATTTAATGCGACAGTGACAAAGAAGGGGACAGAGATTTCAGGGCATCGATTGGTCACGCTTGAGCAGCAGAACAAGCATTTGCAAGAGATGTTTGATATTTCAAGGATTTGTCCATGTTGTCCGATGTCACCACGATCCGAAAAATTAAAAGCCGCAGAGAATCTGGTCGGAAAATTCTCATTGC
>USGR01000002.1 GCA_900554165.1 uncultured Oscillospiraceae bacterium
GGTAAGATTCGGACACATACATTTTTCAATTAATAATCTATAATGTACTTGTGGTAAGTATATTGATATTGCACACCATTCACAAAACATTTATTTTGGAGGGATATAAGAAATGAAATTAAGGACAAAACTGCTGTCAGTAACAATGGCAGCGGCGATGTGTGTGCCTCTTGTCGCGCTTACATCCTGTGATAGCGGGACTACGGTTGCTCCTCGAGATATTCCGTTTGAGATATCTGAAGAGCGTAAGGCGCAGATGGATGCAGAATCTGATACGATTCGCGTCATTTTCCCTGGCCTGGACAGTGCTGCCGACGAGTGGCGTAACAAAGCTGTTGCTAGATTTGAGCAGCAAACCGGCAAAAAAGTAGAGTACATACCTACAACTTTTGATACGGATGAGGTTACAGAGAAAATATATGCCTCAATCGCAGCGCAGAATCCATATGACGGCGTATGGGCGACAAGCACTGACTATCCGCTTTATTATGCAAGGCAGTATGCTCAGGCAATCGGCGATTATGTGGATATGGAAATGCTGGAGAGCAATGGCTATGTAAACACTGGTATAATGGATGATTTCTACAAGTATAACGGTGAATATTATCTGGTTGTTCCATATAACTTCGTAAACCCGATGATGTGCTTCTATAACAAAGACATGATAGAAGAGCTTGGTCTCGAAGACCCGAAAGATATGCTTGAAAAAGGCGAATGGACGGTTGAGAACTTCCATGAGATGGCTTCAAAGGCTACACGCGACGTTGACGGCGACGGTGTATATGACAGCTATGGTATAGCAACAGTGTACGAAAACCTGTGGCAGGATATGAACCATACAAGTATGGTTACGACAGATTCTACCGGTAAATATGTTCTTAACCTTGACAGCCCTGCACTGCTTAGATCTTTCGACTATGTCCGCGATATAAGATACAACAGGAATGGCGTTTGGGATAACGTAGGTGCTGCTAATGGTATGACTGCATTTGCAAAGGGCACACACCTCTTCCTGCTTGATGCTTACTGGGCAATTTGGCAGCTTTACCAGAGCACAACCCCGACTCCGACATTTAACTGGGATTGCCTGCCGCTGCCTTATGGCGCAGACAACACCGAGCATTATAATTCAATTTCATCCGGCGGTATGGGCTTTATAAATGGCTGTCCGAATCCGTATACAACGGCAACTCTTATAGAGTATCTTTGCCAGGAAGATGATTATGAGCATGATGAGCTTAAGAAGACATACGCTCAGTATTATACAGAAGAGCGTCAGCAGCTTAAAGCTGAAATGGAAGAAAAAGCGTTCTACAGCACAAGCAACGATGCGCTTCTTTCTAACCTCGGCAGAGACCTTCTGCAGGCAATCGGCTATGGTAGCGATAACGCCACTGCTATTGAAAAGTGGAGAGCAACTTATGAGTCCGACCTTAGCAGAGTAAATGCAACAGTTGAATGGCCTGACGTTACAAGCCATGACCCGTATACATTTGATTTTGAATCTAATGTAGAGGGATGGGAAGTAGGGCCTTCAATTAAGGAAGCCACTGTAACCCAGGCAACAGGTGATGAGGCGCTTGATGGAAACGGCTCACTGAAGATAGAGTTCAATCCAGAAGCAAACGGCAGCACTCTGATTCTTGCAACATTGGCTGAACAGTATAGATTATATGGTTATTCAACATATAAGGTTTCTTTCGACTATAAGATAGTTGGCGAAGTAACTGAAGAAACACAGTACTTCTTGGCTTACTATAACCTTAATACTAAGAAGCAGAAAGATGCTGTATACTTCAATCTTGAAGCCAGCCCGAACGGCGAAGTAAAGCATACTGAGATAACGCTTGAGCCAGAGGCCGATAATGAGACAGTATTTACAATGCTGATAGGTAGCAGAAAAGCTCCTGGCACATTGATAATAGATAATGTCACGATTGAGCAGGTTAGAGCGAATTAAGCCTTACAGTTTTTAATCAATATGAGGTGCAGATTATCTGTACCTCATATTTTTATTCTTTAATTAAATCGATATTATATTTTATGCTGCAGCATATCTGCTCTGAACTCCTTAGATTAATATAATGGGGAAAACAAAAAATGAGGATAGATTATAGTAATAAAGGAATTATAGACAGCAAAGAGATACATATACACGACGCGGTGTTTACAGGCTTTAATTATGACTACGAAAACAATATTATAGCATTTGAAGTAATAGAATATTATTATAAGAAGCATTTTAAATTCAAGTTCTGCAATGTATTCGGATTTGAAATGTTAAGCTGTGATTTCTGGGGCCATTTTTTAAGAATATACTCTTGGAACACTACAGATACAAATGATTTAAGCAAAAAATAAAAGGCATCCCTATAATGGATGCCTTTTATTTAATTATAAATATTTTTCGGCTTTAATTGACTTTAAACAATCCGGCATTTAGCAGCACCCATGTGCTCTCTAAATGTTTCGCAGTTAAATACCATTTATGCTTTCGCCTTTAAATTTGCATGTTGCTTATAACACATTATAGCAGACTAAACTATTATCAATTTAAAGTTAAGTAAACCAAAAGACATACTATTAAGTATTACAAATTTTCTAAGATTTCAAAATCGTACTTAAACGTAAAATTATAGAGCTATTGGCTAACAGAAGCCGCTGCTTTTTCAGCTATTTTTTCATACAATGCGCAGCTGTAGCCCGAAAGGCTTAACCCAGACTCTTTATATCCATAAGCAAAGTCTTCAATTGTCATGGTCGGCAGGCCGCTCTTTTCAAGCTTAGTGATCAAAGCCTTATACTCGTTTACAAGCGATTCACTATATCCCAAATCAGTCAAATCAAACTCCGACGCTTGATAATTGGACGGCGGGGTAACAGATAGCGGCTTGTCATGTGGTGCAATTGCAGCGCTTATCGGAATAATTGAAAGCAGCATTATAGATATTATAGTCGGCAAAATTATTTTTATCGATTTTACTTTTTTCTTTTTACCTTCTTTATTTCCATTAGTCCTGATTATTAAATGTATTATTTTAGAAATAAACGTAAGCACAAAAAATGCCGCCATTACTATGAGGTAAGTCTTTAGAATTGTTTGAGATGGCTCAGAAGGCGCATAAAACAATAACCATGCATCTATATAAAATACATATAGCAAAAATCCAAGACCAGAAAAGAGCAGAAATATGCTTACGAATAAAAAAACCTTTGTCGTCTGAGGCCTTAAAGGCCGAAGTATAATAGTCATAAGAAACGATATTGCCATTATGCAGAAAACAATACACATCCCATAGCCTACCACTTTTACAGCAGCTCCCCATATGCTTGAAAAAAACAGCAGAGAAATCAGGCTGGCGATAAAAACAGGAAGCGTAAGCAGCCCTGTTATAAGAGTTGCTTTAGAAATCTTAGATTTCATTTAAATTCAGCTCCTTTAAAAACAGATTGTGCCCTGTTCTTAGACGTATATTTATAACAGATTTATCTAACCTGCCCGCAGAGTATAAAATTATATTCCCATTTTTATCACATTCTATTTTCTCTTAAAATATATGATTTATATCCTTATTATATCATAAATTCATCATATATTAATAAATTTCGACAAAATATATGCTTAATATTCCCTTAAGTATTCCGTTTTTGTCATGACCCAAATTCATAAGCCTGGTCATGCCGGCGGTGCATTGTACAATTAATCTGTATTCTATATATAACCATCTACTCCGCGTACGGATACATCGCCGTATGCTTTTATTTTTCCAGACTGAGTTTTCACAATAAGCGCTCCGTCAGCGTCTATGTCAACCGCTGTGCCAATTTCCTCCGACGGCATGATTTTTACCTGCCTGCCTATGGTGATGCATCTGTCTTTATACCTTTGCAAAAGCATCGGTGCATTATTTTTTATAAGCTTTAAATTCTCTTCAAGATTTAATAAAAACTGCTCCGCAATATCGGCATAATTCAATATTTTGCCCGTCTGCGCATATATTGAAGATGCATGGTAAAGCTTTGCCTTTTCAAAAAAATCTTGCTCTTGACTGAGATTAAATCCGGCCCCGCACACAGCAATTGCATCTCCGGGCGCCGCCGATGCACGAGCCTCACACAATATACCACATACCTTTTTTTCATTTATGAGTATATCATTCGGCCACTTTATTTCTGCCCTTGAGTTAGAAAGCTTATAAATTGCCTCAGCCGCCGCTGTCGCTGCCGCAAGCGGCAAAAGAGGCGATGATATGCCCCTGAAAAGGACTGATACTGCCGCACAGCCGCGACTGTCCCATACATGGTCTTTGCGGCCCCTGCCGGCTGTTTGATTAAGCGTGACTACCGCAGTGCCGCTTTTACAAATTTTGCTGCTCCTCAGTAAATAGCTGTTTGTAGAGTCAATTTCATCAATATACAGCAGTCTTTCTATTAACTCTGCGCCTTTTATGCTTTTTGGCGTTATGTCTGTAATTTTAATTTTTTTCACCTCTGCACTCTTGATTTTTGTAGCAAATCTTCTCAGTTTAGCATAAATTTATTATAGGGATATTTTTTCGCTGCTGCTAAAATCTTTATTGTGTTTTAAGCGGCTATAAGAGCTAAACGCATTAGAAGAAGCATAAATATATTATAGCTTAAAATTAATAGGCTCCAAATTTATAGTACATATGTTTGCTGAATAATGTTTTTGCCTGTATTTTAGGTACTAACCCAACATAGCTCAGGCATAAATATTATTTAAATAAATAATACCATTATTTTTAAGATTTATCTACAGGTGGTGATATCATGTCAGACAGAATAAGCGAGGCCGAGCTTAACAAAATGATAAGAGAGGCATCTAAAAAGACCGGCACAGATTCAAAAAAGTTAGAGCAGGCGCTTCAGTCAAACTCGCTTGACTCGGTGCTTAAAAACCTTAAGCCGAGCGATGCAAGCAAACTGCAGCAGGTACTGTCGGATAAGGCGGCTACCGAGCGCATGCTTAAATCCCCGCAGGCTCAAATGCTGCTTAAAAAATTTTTGGAGAATAAGTAATGGATAATTTAGCTGCACAAATAAGCAATTTGCTTGAAAGTCCCGACGGGATGGACAAAATACGCGAAATGGCGTCGATGCTTATGACGCCGGAGCCCCAGCAAGCTCCGCCGCCGGCACCTGACAACTCGTCGCCGGATATCGATATGGATAAGCTGCGCGATATTGCCTCCACGCTTATGGGACAACAGAGTGCGGCAAATACAAATAATACACCACAAAGTTCGTCTATGCTGTCTCCCGGCGACATGAAAGTTATGATGAAGCTTATGCAGGCGCTGCGCTCTGACTCAACTGATGAAAGATCTCGCCTGCTTATGTCCCTGCGGCCCTACCTTTCCGAAAAGCGGCAGGCCAGGGTTGACAATGCCGTTAAAATATTAAGACTGGTTCAGTTAATTCCGTTGCTTTCTGAAAGCGGGTTCAGCCTCTTCTGAGTTTACATATTTACTTTTGAGGGTCGATATTTATGGCAGTTGAATTTAATAAAAGCGAGCTTGACAGAATGCAGTCAGACGCCTTCCGACGCGTACGCGACATGCAGGCAAGGGCACAACAGACAAACTCGGGCAGAAGTATGCAAGGCCAGTCTGTACAACGCAATTCGCCGCAATCCGCCGCCGCGCAGAGCCAAAACAGCCGTTACGCGGGCCGGACGCAGCCTCAGGCGAGTACTGCACAATATGGCGGCCAGCGGTATTCAGAAACGGATAATTCTAACTATACCCAGAGAGGACAGACGTCTCAGAACGGACAGTCCGGACGTGGCAGTCTGCCGCCGCGGCGCAGTCAGGAAGCACATGAAACACCTTATAATCAAAACGCTCCGCCGTCAGAGTATGGGCGCCGTGAACCGTCTCCCCAACAATATCGGCAAAACTCGGCCCAAGGCGGACAACAAAATTATGCGCATCAGCAAAGCAATAATTTTTCTGAGCAGTACGGACATGGACAAAGCAGGGAAGAGCACTATGATGGAAGATATGCCCAGAGTAATGGACAGTATGCCTCCAACCCATTTCGGCAGACACAACAAAACGGACGGCCTATTCCACGTCCGCATGAAAGCCGACATAGGACTTCTCCGCCCTCTACACAATCATCTGCACCGCCGGCAGAGGAAAAGAGGGCTAACAGCATACTCAATTTTCTCAACTTCAAGGGCCTGGATCTCGACGGCGACACTTCTCTTATAGCGCTGCTTATTTTGCTGCTCTCCTCCGATAAAAATGATGAACTGCTTATGCTTGCTCTTGTTTACATTATGTTATAACCCCTTTTGTCATATAATAACTTTAATAATTAATTCATGCATACCAAATACTACATAAAAAAATAAGCCGGAATATATCCGGCTTATATGCATTTTTATCTAATTTATGCTTGTCTGCCTCTCGCTTTGTTCACAATGAGCGTTACAAGTTTTACTATCTCGCATATTACCAGCGGAGCTATTGAGAGCAGTATAATTTCTAACCAGTCGTTGGAGTGCAGCGCCACTATGCCAAATATATCGCGCAATGCCGGAATAATCAACACAATAAGCATGAGCGCGGCCGATATAAGTACGGCGCCTATCATATAAAGGTTCTTAAAGAAGCCTACCCTGAACAGCGACTGCTGGGACCTCGCGTTCATAGCATGTATAAGCTGTGAGAAAGCGAGCACTGCAAAGGCCATACTTGCCGCATAGGCATGATGGTCAGCCATACCGGCTGCCGCCGCATTGTGCAAGCCAAGCCCATATGCCGTAAGCGTCAGAGCACCAAACATAACGCCCTGCCATGCAGCATTTATTCCAAGTCCGTGTGCAAATATACTTTCATCCTTGCGACGCGGCTTGCGGCGCATTACATTGTTCTCCACCGGCTCCAGTCCCAGCGCAAGCGCCGGCAGACTGTCGGTTACAAGATTTATCCACAAAAGCTGAATTGGCGCCAGCGGCACGCCCCATTCGGGATTAAATATTCCTATTAATATAGCAACAAATACCGTCAGTACTTCGCCTAAATTGCACGAAAGCAGGAAGTGTACAGCTTTCCTTATGTTGTCGTATATTCCGCGGCCTTCCTTTACCGCTGTAACTATTGTGGCAAAGTTATCATCAGTAAGCGTCATTGCCGACGCGCCCTTGGCAACGTCGGTGCCCGTTATGCCCATGGCACAGCCGATGTCCGCCGCCTTAAGCGCCGGTGCGTCGTTTACGCCGTCGCCCGTCATGGCAACTATTTCGCCCTTTGACTGCCATGCCTGTACTATCCTTATCTTATCTTCAGGCGATACGCGGGCGTATACCGCGTAGTTCTCAACATTCGCCTTAAGCTCTTCGTCAGACATTTCTCTCAGCTGAGCTCCCGTTATCGCCTGCTCGTCATATTCCAATATGCCGAGCTTCTTGGCTATAGCCGCCGCCGTTATAACATGGTCGCCGGTTATCATTACTGTGCGTATGCCGGCGCTCTTGCAGAGCTTTACCGCTTCCATAGCCTCTGGTCGCGGCGGGTCCATCATGCCGAGCAAGCCTATGAAAGTAAGGCCGTTTTCCATCTCATCCGGCGTTGGGTTAGACGGCACGCTGTCAAGCTCCTTTATCGCAACGCCTAACACGCGCAGCGCCTCTTTCGCCATTTCGGCGTTGGCTTTCTCCGCCGCGTCCCTATTCACCGTTGTGCAGCGCGAGATTATAATGTCCGGCGCGCCCTTTACAACTGCAAACGGCTTGCCGTCTATCATGTTTATTGTCGTCATGAGCTTGCGGTCAGAGTCAAACGGAATTTCTCCCATGCGCGGATAGGCATTGTCTATTTCCTCTCTGTTCATGCCGCAGTATTTCATAGTCGCGGCAACAATGCCCGTTTCCGTCGGGTCGCCTATGTGTACCTGCTTGCCGTCACGCTCTTCTACACGTCCGTCAGAGCACATTGTGCCGAGCTTAAGCAGCATGCCTGCATCGCTCGGTATGTCATCTGTGCTTAAATCTATTATGTTGTGGCCATTATACAGCTTAACCATCGTCATGCGGTTCTGTGTAAGCGTACCTGTCTTATCCGAGCATATTACCGAAGCACTGCCCAGCGTTTCAACCGCCGGAAGTCGGCGTATTATAGCGTTCTTTTTTACCATGCGCTGTACGCCTATCGCAAGCACTATTGTAACTATCGTCGGCAGACCCTCAGGTATAGCCGCCACCGCAAGCGATACCGACGTCATAAACATATCAAGTATTCCCGTGAGCTTGTCGCCCTCGCTGAACATCGTTGTAAATATGCCTATTACAAATATTACCGCGCATATGCCAAGCGCCAGCATGCCCAGCGTTTTGCCAAGCTGTGCAAGCTTTATCTGAAGCGGTGTAACGGCGTCTTTAGTAGAGTCGAGCATATTGGCAATCTTGCCCATTTCAGTATTCATGCCCGTCTCTGTCACTATTGCTCGACATCGGCCGTACGCAACCGAGCAGCCGGAATATATCATATTAAACCTGTCGCCTATGCCGGCTATATCTTCTATGTCGCCCTCCGCTTCCTTTTCCACCGGCACCGATTCGCCCGTCAGCGCAGATTCTTCGCAGCGCAGGCTGGCCGACTCTATTATTCGCGCGTCGGCAGGTATATAGTCGCCGGCTTCAAGCAGTATAATATCGCCCGGCACCAGCTCCGATGCTCTTATGGATTCTATCTTTCCATTTCTGAGCACCTTGGCCGTCGGCGCCTCCATATTTTTCAGCGCTTCAAGTGCAGATTCTGCCTTGCTCTCCTGAAATACGCCAAGCAGCGCATTTACTATTATTATGGCTACTATGACTATCGGCTCAAGCCAGTCTGCACCACCGCTGATTATGTTTGTTATCAGCGATACTACGGCAGCTACTATAAGGACTATTACCATAAAGTCCTTCATCTGGTCTAAAAATCTTGCGGCAAAAGACTTCTTTTTCTTCTCTGTAAGCTGGTTTAAGCCGTATTTTGCCTGTCTTTCTTTTACTTCTTCTTCTGTCAGTCCGGTTTTTAAATCAGTGTTAAGTTCATTTACCACGTCGGTAAGCTTCGCACTATGCCAGATCAAATCAGACAACTCCTTAATTTATTTTTTAATTACTCGCCTATTTTTCTAATTAATTCTAACTGAATACCGCAACTCACCTGCCCCACTATAATCACACGCCGCGCTGACGCCCTCAAACTGCTCATAAAGGTCGTCAGTTAGGCTTACTCTTACACCCACTACATTGCTGTTTATGCCAAAATCAGCATAGCCGCCCACGTTTTTGTCGTCTGCATTCTGCGGCTGCTGCCTTAATACGTAATTTAAATCGCCGGCGTACATCGTTACAAACTGCTGAAATTTATTCTCCTGCATGTCTGTGTCGGACACCGTCTTACGCGTGTTAATATTATATGATAACTTGTTATATACTATATCTTCATCGCTTTCAAATACTATTCTAAAAGTACTTATTCCAACTCTGGTGTCTGAACCGCCTATTTTGGTATATGTCAGCTCGCCTGTTTTTATTTCATATCTCAGACTCAGCCACTGCGGCTCGCTTAAATGCACCTCAGCCGTCTGCGCCAATTCTCCCTCAGTTTCCACTCCGGCCGTGCAGCTGTATTCCATTATCATAATGTCTATTGTTACATATCTGCTGAAGCTGCGCTTAAACGCCTGCGCCATGCCTATATATTTGCCGCCGGCTTCAGTATAAGCGGAATCCTTATTGTATACCGAATCGTCCATATTCATTAAAGCATACATAGACGGATATCTTTCAATAAAGCTGTCGTCCACGGTTATGCCTGATTCATACTGCTGTATCTCGTCGTACAGCCTGCTTATCTCATCGCTGCCGTTGTACGTTTGCCCAACGGCAATCGGCTCAGTTTCAAAGGTATAGTCCTGTATATTTACATTTCTCGATTCTATCAAAATATACAGCACAATAGCGACAAGTATAGCAAGACTTACAAAAAATACTACACCGTACTTTGCTTTCGTATAATAGTTTCTGTCTTCTCTGTCGTCCTTTACAAAAAGTATTTTTTTGCGCATTTTTTTCCTCTCAGTAAATATTGATTATAATACTATAAATCCCCGCCGGAATATGTCCATCTGCAATAGTCTTTTTCCGCTGTATACTGCAGTTAAAAAATCTAACTGTAAATTGGATATAAGTGCAAGTCTCTTTAAAGTGAAGCGCTCCGAATGTTTATCTTATCTATCACTGCGAAAGCCGCGCCGTCAGACGTTTTTTGCCCTGCCGTCTTTTTTTGCGGCCAATATTTTGTTTGAGCAGTCTTTTTAGGCTATGCCGCGCTTTAGCAGTTCGTCAGATATAAGCGCAAACTCCTCTAAAGTAAGGCGCTCCGCCCGTATGTTCTCATCTACTCCCGCTGCCGAAAGGGCATCCATCAGCTTTTCTTTCGGCAGACTAAGACCCGATGAAAGGGAATTTATAAGCGTCTTGCGGCGCTGCAAAAATCCCGCCTTTATTACCCGGAAAAGCAGCTTTTCACTCATAACGCTTACCGGCGGCTTATCATATATGTCAAGCTTTATAACGGCGCTGTCTACTTTTGGCGCCGGATAAAAGGAAGAGGCCGGTACATAAAACAGTTTTTTTGCCTCGGCATAATATGAAACAGCCACTGTAATTGCACCGCTCTGCCGGCTACCGGGACCGGCGCACAGCCTGTCCGCCGCCTCGCGCTGCACCATTACCGTTATCGACTTGGCCTGCGTCTTCTCTTCAAGCAGTTTCATTATCACCGGCGAGGTTATATAATATGGCAAATTAGCACATATTACTATATCTTCGCCGGTGAATTTTTCTTCTATTAACTTATTTATATCAAGCTTCATTATATCAGCATTGATTACACTTATATTGTCGAATTGGCTGAGCGTTTCATTTAAAGCCGGTATAAGTTTCTTATCAAGCTCTACGGCTACGACGCTTTTAGCTATTAACCCCAGCTCTTTAGTAAGTACGCCCAGACCGGGACCTACCTCTATTACTCCGGCTCCCTCTGCGCCGCTCAGCTGCGCCATGCGCGGACAGACAGATGCGTCTATAAGGAAATTTTGTCCCAATCCCTTCGATGGAGAAAGGTCATATTTTGCCATTATTTCTTTTATGACTTTTACGCTCGCCAAGTTTTGCATTTATTTCCCTCTGACCACCGATTTATAAATATAAATACTACCACATTTTACCGTTAATTATATCATGAAACAACCTGCTTGGCAATCATTAAGCTGTTTTTTAACACTTTAATGGTTAACCTGTGGATAACTGCTTTTGCCTCTATATATAATAAATTCCTATTTATAATAAAGATTAAAATATTTCGGAATAGATTAAAGAATTTTAAGCTTATTTTTTGTTTCGCCTATGGCTGTATTTTTCGAGCTTCTTTTTTAAATCTGCTATATATATCTTTTGCTGTGATTTAAGATATGCCCTTAAAAGCGGCTTTATATAAAACTTTTTTGCCGACGCCTCTTCAGTAAATTCCACAAATGTACGTCCGCC
The DNA here is from genome assembly GCA_900554165.1 of uncultured Oscillospiraceae bacterium. Next base: position 11,573 of record USGR01000002.1, read on the forward strand.
GCTGAATATAAATTTCCCTCTCCAGCGGCCTGTTAAATTATCATTTTCCATATCAAACTCATAACAGTCGTAGGGCTTAAACTTTGTTATTTTGAAGCGCGTCACAAATCCGTCTTTCGTATGCTCCTCAAACTGCTTGTTGTCCTTGCCGACAACAATCTTTTTTAAACCGCTGCGCCACGAATAGTCTGTAAGCGAGGTTACCGCCTGCCAGACATATTTTATGTCACAGTCAAATTCCGCAAATGAACTTACCGATACCATTAATTAACCTCCGTTAAAACTTAAATATCTTGCCGCTGTTTTTGCATATCAAATTATGCTCTATGCACCCTTTCTAAACTATATACGGATTAAGGCAGGTGCAGCTATAAAACTCCTCTGCTGAAAATATTTGCTCACAACCCATAATTAGCACTATATTTTAATTTTGCGGCTATATTATCCACTTGAAAATGAAGTACATATATTATAAAATAATTTGTAGAAATTAATCGGGAGGGGACGTTATGGAACGCACCGACAAGCATAATTATTATCTTGATATTGCCCAGACTGTAAGTGAAAGAAGCACCTGTCTTAGAAAGCACTACGGCGCTATAATAGTGGTAAAAGACCAGATTATAGCCACCGGCTACAACGGTGCGCCCAGAGGCCGCCGCAACTGTATAGATTTGCAGTTCTGCATGCGCGAAAAGCTTAATATTCCGCGCGGTGAGAGATATGAGCTCTGCCGCTCGGTACATGCTGAGGCAAACTGCATAATAAGCGCGCCCCGCAGCGAAATGATAGGCGGCACGCTGTATATGGCATGCATTAACCCGAAAACCGGAGAATTGGAGCCGGGGACGACATCCTGCGCTATGTGCAAGCGCCTTATTATAAATGCCGGAATTGACAGAGTTATCGTTAGAGAGACTAAGGATACGTGGAGCGAATATCTCGCAAGAGACTGGATTTTTAACGATGATTCTTTAACTGATACTTTTGGCTATTAAGTCTATCTTTTTATAATTGATGTGCGCTTTTGCCCGGCTTAAATTTTATGCCGCAGGCCGCGGACTTTATATTCGCAGCAGCTGACATTAATATAACTGTCTTATTCAAAGACCGCCGCGGCCAGGGAGCAGCGCTGAAAAATATTGAACGGCGTCGGACAAGGAGTATCTTTTCAATTGTAATACGCAGCGTAATCCTCGTCAAACTCGGTGCATTCAGCTAAAATGCATCCTGCAATTGCCGCCTGCGGTAAAAGCTTGCGGAAGTTGTGATATAATAGTCAATAACTCCTTTTTTCAGCTGCTAATGTTAAACAGCACTATATGTAATTTTGCGCTTAAGTGACAAATTATTTACGCCGCCTGAAATTCAGGCGGCGTTTTGCTGTTTTTACTGATTTTCTCCGGTAGTATCATCGCCGGCTGTTTCGTCGACCGCCTGATCAGATGCAGTGTTTTCCTCCGCTTCATCCTCATGCGGCACGGCCGACAATGTGACAATGGCGTCGCCTTCTCCTACGCGCATTACGCGTACGCCCTTTGCCGGACGCGCAAATGTGCTTATCTCATTAACCGGCACCCTTATAAGAACTCCGCTCTGTGATATCATTATGACATCGTCGTCATTCTTTACCGCTGCAATGGCAGCTACTCTGCCAAATCTGCCTGTGCGGTAGTTAAGTATGCCCTTGCCGCCCCTGAACTGCAGACGATAATCATCAAACGAGCTGCGGCGGCCAAAGCCCGTCTCAGTGACGGTAAGCAGGTCGGCGTCTTCTGTTACTACCGCCATGCCTACTACACAGTCGCCGTCTCTGAGCGTAATGCTCTTAACGCCGCGCGCAGTCCTGCCGAGAGGTCTGGCGTCATTCTCATTAAACCGTATCGCTACGCCGTCCTTTGTTCCTATTATGAGCTCGCTGTCGCCGTCTGTCAGTGCTACCCAGCACAGCTCGTCGTCATCATCTATGTTTATCGCTATAAGCCCTGATTTGCGCACATTATCGTATGCCGACAGCACCGTGCGCTTTATAATGCCCTTGCGCGTCACCATGCAAAGATATTTTCCATCGCTTTCGTCGTCGGACTTTATCATTGCGGTTATTTTTTCTTCCGGCTCAAGCTGTAAAATATTTATTATATTAAGTCCCTTTGAAGTACGGCTGCCCTCCGGCACTTCATACGCCTTAAGCCTGAACAAGCGGCCGGTGTTTGTAAAGAGCAGTATATTGTCGTGAGACATGCATGTAAGCATATACTCGGCAAAGTCCTCTTCACGCGTCGACATGCCGGTTATGCCGCGGCCGCCGCGGCGCTGCGTGCGATATACATCCGCGCCTATGCGCTTGATGTAGCCCTTGTCGGTAAGCGTCAGTATCGTTTTCTCAAGCGGTATTAAATCTTCTATATCCACTTCGCCGCTTACCGCCGTTATCTCCGTGCGGCGCTCGTCTTTGTAGTTGTCGTAAAGTCTTAATGCCTCTTCTTTCACTATTGTCAGCACGCGGCCATGCTCAGACAAAATGGCTTTATACTCAGCTATTTTTTCCACAAGCTCGGCTAATTCTTCCTCTATCTTTTCGCGCTCAAGTCCCGTTAACTGGCCCAGACGCATCTGCACTATTGCCGTAGCTTGAACGTCGTCAAGCCCGAAGCGCTCCATTAACTGCTCCTTGCCTTCTGTCACATTCTTTGCCGCGCGGAGTATTGCTATAACCTCGTCTATAAAGTCTAAGGCTATCTTTAAGCCCTCAAGTATATGTTCGCGCTCTTCTGCCTTGCGCAAATCATAGCGTGTGCGGCGCTCTACTATCTCGCACTGATGGTCTATGTAGTGCTGCAGCATCTCTTTAAGATTTAATATCTTAGGCTGCCCGTCGACAAGCGCCAGCATTATTACGCCAAATGTAGTTTGAAGCTGAGTGTATGTAAACAGCTGATTTAAAATTATCTGCGGATTGGCGTCGCGCTTTAACTCAACAACTATGCGTATACCCTCGCGGTTGGAAAAATCGACGACATAATCTATACCCTCTATACGCTTTTCGGTTACGAGAGTATTTATGCTCTTAACTAAATTCTGCTTGTTAACGCCGTATGGTATCTCAGTTATAACTATTCTGTATCTTCCGGACTTTGTCTCCTCAATCTCCGTCCTCGCGCGCACCGTTATATGGCCACGGCCAGTAGAATACGCAGCGCGTATGCCAGCGCGTCCCATTATTATAGCGCCGGTCGGGAAGTCTGGACCCTTTATATAATTATTAAGCTCATCTATGCTCATGTCCGGATTGTCGATAAGCTCGCACATGCCGGTTATGACCTCGCCCAGATTGTGCGGCGGAATGTTTGTAGCCATACCGACGGCTATGCCGGAAGAGCCGTTTACAAGCAGCTGCGGAAAACGTGCAGGAAGCACATCCGGCTCTTTTAAACGGTCATCATAGTTTGATGAAAAATTAACTGTATCTTTTTCAATGTCGGTGAGCATCTCCATCGCTATCTTACTGAGGCGTGCCTCAGTATACCTGTACGCTGCAGCGGGAAAGCCATCTATCGAGCCGAAGTTGCCGTGCCCGTCAACCAGCATATATCTTAGCGAAAAGTCCTGCGCCATGCGCACAAGCGCATCATAAACCGATGAGTCACCGTGCGGATGATAGCGGCCCAGCACAGAACCTACCGTGTCCGCGCACTTGCGGTACGGCTTGTCCGGCATTAACGAATTTTCATACATGGTATAAAGTATCCTGCGATGCACCGGCTTAAGCCCGTCTCTTACATCGGGAAGCGCCCTGCTCACTATTACCGACATTGAGTAGTCAAGATATGATTTCTGCATCTCATCGACTATTTCTACCGGTATTATTTTTTGTCCCTGTAACTCTTCCATTAAAAGTCACCTTTCCGATTAAGGTCCTTAATCCTTTTTATAAATTCGACTGTGTTATATTATCACAGCTTCATATTTTTCTTTTAAAGCCTGAATATAAATACAAAATGCTGCTTAAACATCTGCTATACATCAAGATTTTGAACATATACCGCATTCTCTTCAATAAATTTGCGGCGTGGCTCTACCTCGTCACCCATAAGCACGTGAAATACATTGTCCGCCTTTTCAGCGTCCTCAAGTGTTACCTTAAGCATCGTACGGAATTCCGGATTCATCGTCGTGTCCCATAGCTGCTCGGCGTCCATTTCACCAAGACCTTTATAACGCTGAATGTCTAAATTACCACCAAGTTCCTTCATTATTTTATCTCTTTCTTGGTCGGAATAAGCATAATAATGTGTTTTACCTTTTGTTAAACGATATAATGGCGGCTGAGCAATATAAATATTTCCGTTTTCAATCAATGGACGCATAAAACGGAAGAAAAATGTAAGCAGCAAAGTACGAATGTGAGAACCGTCAACGTCAGCATCGGCCATAATAATTACTTTTCCGTAACGAAGTTTTTCCAAATCAAATTCTTCACCAATGCCGCAGCCCAAAGCAGTTACAACCGGCATTAATTTTTCGTTTCCGTATACTTTATCAAGCCTTGCTTTTTCAACGTTCAGCATTTTACCCCAAAGCGGTAAAATAGCCTGAATTCTTCTATCTCTTCCGCCTTTTGCGGAACCTCCCGCAGAGTCACCCTCTACAATATAGAGTTCAGATTCTTCCGGATTTTTTGACTGACAGTCTGCCAATTTTCCCGGAAGTGCTGCAGATTCCAAAGCGGATTTACGCCGAACCATATCTTTTGCTTTTCTAGCAGCTTCTCTGGCACGGGAAGCTGCTAAAGCTTTATCAAAAATAGCACGGGCAGTTGCAGGATTTTCTTCCAAATAAGTTGAAAGTTTGTCATTCACCATATTGCTGACAAGCCCGCTTATTTCTGTATTACCCAATTTTGATTTTGTTTGTCCCTCAAATTGTGCATCTTTTACTTTAATACTGATAACAACAGTCAAACCTTCCCTGACGTCATCTCCTGTCAGATTTTTGTCGCTGTCTTTCAGCAAATTATATTTTCTGGCGTAATCATTCATAACACGGGTCAAACTACGCTTAAAACCTTCTTCATGGGTACCGCCGTCTGTAGTATGAATATTGTTAGCAAAGGATAAAATCAATTCATTATAACTGTCGTTATACTGCATTGCAACTTCTGCTGTTGCTTGGTCGTCATCTGCAACTGTAGAAAAATGAATAATATCCGGATGTACCAATTCAACTGCTTTCTTTTTATTTAAATACTCTACAAAGCTGCTAATTCCGCCTTCATAACAGAAATTTTCACATATGATATTATCCGGATCTCTTTCATCGCTGATTTGAATATGAATACCGGCATTTAAAAATGCTTGTTCGCGCAGACGAGTTTTTAATATTTCAAAATCAAATTCTGTTGTTTCTTTAAAAATCTCCGCATCCGGTTTAAATCGTACCAGTGTACCGGTTTTCTCTGTTTTTCCTACAATTTCCAAATTTGTTTTAATATTGCCGCGCTCGAATCTTTGAGTATAAATATCGCCGTCTTTATAAATTTCAATTTCCAGCCATTCTGAAAGTGCATTTACTACAGAGGCACCTACACCATGCAAACCACCGGAAACTTTATAACCGCCACCGCCAAATTTACCACCTGCATGTAGTACTGTATACACAACGGTTGCAGCAGGAATTCCCATTTTAGGATGTTTTCCTACAGGAATACCACGGCCGTTATCAATAACACAAATAATATTATCAGGCAATATTTTTACTTCAATTTTATCACAAAATCCTGCTAAAGCTTCGTCAATACCATTATCTACAATTTCATAAACAAGATGATGCAGACCGCGGGGACCTGTCGAACCTATGTACATACCCGGTCTTTTACGTACTGCTTCTAATCCTTCTAAAACTTGTATCTGGTCCGCTTCATAATTTTCAGCAGGCTGATTCATTTCAGTAAACTCCAAGTTTAACCCTCCATTTTTATACAAAATGTATTTTTATTTTTTAAATCTTGTTGTTCTGGTAGAATATTTCATATTTTCCGGTTTTACATATCGTATAACAAGCGGAAGCATAACAATAACAGCAATAATACCAACTAACATAACCCCTGCCATATATAAAAAGTTGATATCCGGCTTAAAAATATACAAACAGACGTTCACCAAAAGTACAATAATTACCACTGTGGCAATTAAAATACTAAAAGGTGTTTCCAACGTCACTTTAAACTTCTGCTTACATTTTGGACATTGAACATCTTCTTGCCCTTTGCTTTTCATCACTTCTTTATAACTAAAATGTTGACCACAATATGGACAAACAGGAAGTGCTAATGGAGCTTGTTTCATAAATAAATTTCTCCTTTCGGTAAAACAAAATCAGAACATTAAATGACACGTGTATTCTGCATATCATCTTGAACAGGTTTCTTTTTACGTTTTGCACCGGGAGGAGCAATTCGTTTGAAACGAACCAAAAAGACAGATGCGCAAAAAAAGACTAAAAATGGAATAAAGATTAATATAATGGACCAAATATGCATATCGACTAAAAAAGTAAAAATCAAAACTAATATCAGACTAATTGCAACAGCTGTAATTGCCATTGGTATAACAACTTTATCTATTACTACTGCAGATCTATTGCCACATTCCGGACAAAAATAATCTCCCTTATTTTTCAGCATCCAAGTGCGAAATAATCCTACTTTTTTTCCGCAATAAGGGCAGGAAGGTTGATAAAATCTACCTTTTTTCTGCGGAACGTGCATTCTTTGATTATTTTGATCATAACTATGATGTAAATTTTCATTAGAAATATGTTGTTTATTTAATTCTGGTTCAGACTTTGAAACAGAAAGCCTACGTTTTTCTTTATTTTTTTGTTTACGTTTCATTTGTGGCTTTGTTTTTTCTGCTATAGATTCTTTATTCTCATTTTCTTTTACCAAAGAATTAAATAAATCTTGATAATCTACTTTTTTGTTTTGATTTTCATTACTCATTCCATCCGTCCTTTCTCTGTCTTAATCATACAGTTTATACATTTGAAATATCGTTCATATACTTTGTTCTTTTCAGCAAAGTAGAAGAAGATATTTGAGAAATATAAACGATGGTATTTTCTTTATGATCTTTACATAATATAAAAGTTTTTGGCATTTCCATTGAAACATTAATCACTTTTCCCGATTTTTCAGATTTTGCCAAAAATTCTCTTGTAATTTTTGAAATAGTAGATGTTTCAAGGTCAAAAATTCCAACAACTTCACTCATTTTTACAACTGTATCTTGTCCTAAATGTAAATACATAAAGCTGCCTCCTTTGACCTTTTTTATGATTTTAATATTTTTTGTTCTATCAGTTCACCCTGATGAATTTTAAATAAAGCACCTTGTTTTAATTGATGAATTGTATTCGGATCACAACAAGTAATAAAAACTTGTTGGTCTTTTAAATGATTTAAAATATAATCCTGTCTATTTTCATCCAACTCACTCATAACATCATCTAAAAACATAACAGGTTTATCTCCTGTAATAGACTCCATTACTTTAGATTCGGCCAATTTTAATGCAAGCGCTACAGAACGCTGTTGACCTTGTGAACCAAAAGATCTTGCTGAAATTTCATTGATATAAAAAGAAATATCATCTCTATGAGGTCCAACAGTTGTATATCCAACCATAAAATCTGACTTTCGAGATGCTCTTAATTTTTCAAAAAAACAAGTTTCTATCTCTGTTTGTCCCTCTTTTAAAAAAGAAGAATCATATTTGAGTGAAAAATGTTCTTTTTGGGAAGAAATTCCATGATAAATTTCTTCTACAATTGGCTGTAAACGTTCTAAATAGGAAAAACGTTCTTTTATAATCGAAACACCAAACTTTACAAGCTTTTCATCCCAAATTTCAAGTGTATCTTTTAATTCGGGATGTTTTGTAATTTCTTTTAATAACATATTTCTTTGAGATAATGTTCTATTATAGTG
>USGR01000003.1 GCA_900554165.1 uncultured Oscillospiraceae bacterium
GTCATACAGATATTCGTCTATATCTGTTTTAATTGAAACGACACCGCCCCGAACCTTTTTCGCTGCTATTACCGTTATGTATTCCGGCATTAGTCGTCTACCGCTATGTCTATATTGATTTTAGGCTTTGGCGCGTCTTTTTCCTTTTTTTCGGCCGGCGCTTCTGTCTCAGATACGACCGGCTCAACCTTTGCAGCGCCCGCTTTATGCTGCGCCTTTGCCGAAGCTTCGGCTAATTTCGCGCGAATTTTGGCGTCTACCTCAGCTGCGACCTCAGGGTTGTCCCTGAAATATATCTTCGCATTGTCGCGGCCCTGACCCAGACGTATATCGCCGTAAGAGAACCACGCGCCGCTTTTCTGCACCACATCAGTCGCTACGCCCAAGTCGACAAGCTCGCCTTCCTTCGATATTCCCTCGCCGTACATTATGTCGAACTCCGCTGTTTTAAAGGGCGGCGCCACCTTATTCTTTACCACTTTTGCACGCGTGCGGGAGCCTATCATCTCTCCGCCGCTTTTCAGCGTGTCGGCGCGGCGTATGTCTATGCGAACAGATGAGTAAAACTTTAATGCGCGGCCGCCCGGCGTTACCTCCGGATTGCCGTATACAACACCGACCTTCTCTCTTAACTGGTTTATGAATATAGCCACGCAGTTTGATTTTGATATTGCACCTGCAAGCTTGCGCAGCGCCTGCGACATAAGCCTTGCCTGAAGACCTACATGAGAATCGCCCATTTCGCCCTCTATTTCAGCTCTCGGCACCAACGCCGCAACCGAGTCGACTACCACAACGTCTATGGCATTTGACCGTACAAGCGCTTCGGCTATCTCCAGCGCCTGCTCGCCGGTATCCGGCTGCGAGACCAGCAGAGAATCTATGTCAACACCCAAGGCCGAGGCGTACACAGGGTCGAGCGCGTGCTCAACATCTATAAACGCCGCCTCACCGCCGTTTTTCTGCGCCTGTGCAACTATGTGCAGCGCTACCGTCGTTTTACCTGATGATTCAGGCCCATATATCTCTACTATTCTACCGCGCGGGACGCCGCCTATGCCCAGCGCCATGTCCAGCGCTATTGAGCCGGTTGATATGCTCTCAACATTCATGCTCGCGTTCTGGCCGAGCTTCATTACCGCACCCTTGCCAAACTGCTTTTCTATGTGTGCAAGCGCTGTCTCAAGCGCTTTACTTTTATCCGACATATTTCCCTCTTTTCCCCTGTAAAACAGGATGTTTTTTTGCTCTCATATTATACTATAGCAATAGCTTATTATCAACTTTCCCGAGACATTAGTGTACCATAAACGACTCTGTCAATACCCGCATAATCTGCTATGCATGATATATCGCCAAAGCCGCAGCTTTTCAGCATATCACTCACTAAGTCCGCCTGATTTATTCCAACCTCAAACGCCAAAATTCCGCCAGGACGCAGAAGTCGGCCGTAATTTTTGCATATAGAACGGTAAAAATCCAGTCCATCTTCGCCGCCGTCTAAAGCGCTTTCCGGCTCGTGCTGAACCTCGCGCTGAAGCGATGAAATATCGCCTGACGGAATATATGGCGGATTTGACGCTATTATGTCAAAATCTCCACCAAGTTCTTTAGGCGGGAAGTAGAGCGCATCGGCTCTAACAACATCTACTTTTACATCGTTTATTTCAGCGTTGCGCTTTGTTATTTTAAGCGGAACGTCATATAAATCCGCCGCAAAAATTCTGGCTGATTTTAGCTGTTTTGCCGCCGACACCGCTATGCATCCGCTGCCGCAGCAAAGGTCAAGTATTTTTGCCTGCTCTGTCTGCGATGCTTTATTTACCACCAGCTCCGCAAGCAGCTCTGTCTCCGGTCGCGGAATGAGTACGCCTGGACACACTTCTATCCTTAAGCCGTAAAATTCCCACCAGCCGAGTATGTACTGAAGCGGTTCACCGTCGGTGCGCCTCTTTACTGCAGATATGATTTTTTCCTCTATATCCGTCTCAAACTCTGCTTCTGGCTTTAAAATTATATCTGCACCGCTTAGGCCGGTATATTCCATTACTATAAGCCGCGCTTCACGCTTATATGCTTCTATGCCTGCAGCCTTAAGCCTTGCCTCTGATATATCACGAATTTGACGCAAGGTCATTTGTCTTTAGTCCTTTATTGCTGACAATGTCTATTATATCGCTGTCGTCTCCCGGCAGCACTTCCTTAAGCGCTTGGATTGCCACCTCTATCATACTGTCGTCCGGCTCTTTTGTCGTTAGACGCTGCATCCACATGCCCGGCGCAGATATTATTCGAGTAAGTCGGTTGTCGTATTTGCCGCAAATTTTGATAAGCTCATAGCCAAGCCCACATATTATCGGCACGAGCAGAATTTTTATTATTACCCAGAATATGCGCATTTTCGGCATCAGCAGCTCGTCAAAGGCTATGCCTAAAATGCTTGATACAATTATTCCTACCAGCAGCATAAGTATCATAAACGAAGTGCCGCAGCGCGGATGAAACCGCTTATATTTGCGCACATTCTCCACCGTAAGCTCTTCGCCGTTCTCATAGCAAAAAATGGTCTTGTGCTCAGCTCCGTGATACATAAACATCCTTTTTATGTCTTTCATAGTGGCAATAAGAGCTATATATCCCACAAAAATGCCTATTTTAAGCACGCCCTCAAAAAGCGTCTTAAATCCTGTTATAGCTAAGTTTGTACGCTCGTTTATAAAATCGAACAAAAAGGACGGCAGATATGCAAACAGTGCAACAGCAATAACAACGCCGATTATCGCCGCGACCACCATCAGCACCGACATAACCGGCGCAGGTACGCCGCCTTTCTTGTCGCTTTCCTTTTCCTTATCTTTCTCCGTTTCTTCATCAAGAGATTTATCCGCAGATATCATAAGCGCCTTGTAGCCAAGCTTCAACGACTCTATCAAATTTACTATACCGCGTATTAGCGGCCAGCCAAGTATTTTTACCTTGTCCTTTATACGATGGTCCTCAATAATATCAGTAGTTATGCTGCCGTCGGCCGTACGGCAGCATACCGACGTCTTTTTCGGACCCCTCATCATTATACCTTCAATAAGCGCCTGCCCGCCTATAGATGTGCGCCTGCAGGCGCTGTTTTCATTCTGCATATACTATGCTCCTAACTTTGACTTTCTGTCTCTTCCTTCTCCGGCTCTGCCGGAAGCATTATTGTTACCGTAGTGCCCTTGCCCTCTTCACTTTCCAGCGCCATCAGGCCGTTGTGCTTTCGCACTATCTCATCAGCTACTGCAAGGCCCACACCTGAGCCCCTTACGCTGTTCGACGCTTTATAAAAACGCTCCTTTACCTTGTCAAGCTCCGTCTCGGGAATTCCACAGCCATTGTCAGAAAACGCTATTTTTATATAGCCATCGCTGTATTCCGCCGAGACCTCTACTTTTCCGCCAGGCTCAGTATATTTAAGCGCATTGTCAAGTATATTTATAAATACCTGCTTTAACCTGTTGCCGTCGCCCAATACCAGCGGGAGTTGACTCGGCTCATTATATATAAGCTGCTTGCCGCCGCTTTTTGCCGTCTCTTCATATATTATAACAGCCTCTGCAAGCTCTGCCAATATGTCTATCTTTTCCATTTTAAAAGACATCTGCCCGCTCTGCAGCCTGGATAAGTCAAGCATTTCCTCTACAAGTGCTGACAGACGCTCTGACTCAGACATTATTACGTCCATGCCCTTTTCTACAAGCTCCTTATCCTCGCCGGCGGCGCTTTTAATAGTTTCGCTCCAGCCTTTTATCGCCGTCAGAGGTGTGCGCAGCTCGTGCGACACAGATGATATAAAGTCATTCTTTATCTTCTCCGTCGATTTAAGCTCGCCTGCCATGAAGTTTATCGTGTCGCATAGCTCGCCTATCTCATCGTTCTGCGATACTTCTATTTTAGCGTCAAAATCGCCCAGTGCAATTCTTCGCGCTACAAGGCCGACCTCTTTTATCGGCTTTACTATAGTGCCTACAAAATAAAATCCCAAAAACACCGTAAATAATACAAAAAGCGCACCTACGGCGACAGTTGCTATTACCGCAATAAAAATTTGATGGTCTACCTGCTCAAGAGACGCTACGCACCTTACCGCGCCTATTATCTCCCCTTGTGTTTTAACAGTATTAGTAAACGCCATTATCTTTTCGCCGGCAGAATTTTTACCTACATACTTAAATGCTGTTTCCGCTTTTGACGCGCTTTCATATTCACTTTTTATTGAGCTGTCGTCAATATAGCCCGATGTGCTTACAAATATATTGCCTTCAGTGTTTATAAACTGAACCTCCATTTTCGACTTCTCTGTATATTCGCTTACAAACTTATAGGCATTTTCCATATATTCGTCTGTTGACGAGCTGCTGTATTTACTCAGTATATTCTCCAATGTGTCGTTCATATATCTGTCCACTGTATTGTAGTAATAATTGCTGAGAAGCAGAGACAGTAATAATATAAATATAAACACGATGGATAATACCACTATAAGCACATTTACAAGCCAGCGCTTTGTTATTCCGTTTAATTTTACTTTCAAGCTCATGCCAATCCCCCGGATGCGCATTACATTCTTATATCAGTTAACAGCCCATTTATAGCCTATTCCCCATACCGTTATTATATATCTCGGCGATGACGGCTCATCTTCTATTTTTATCCTCAGCCTTCGTATATTTACGTCTACTATCTTTTCTTCACCAAAAAATGCGTCGCCCCACACTCTGTTTAATATATCCGTTCTTGACAACGCTACGCCGGGATGAGTGAAGAAGAACTCCATAATTTGAAATTCTACCTGTGTAAGCTCTATTGGCACACCATTTTTCAGCAGCATACGGCGGCGTATGTTAAGTGTAAACTCGCCTAATGTTATTTCTTCATCGTTTGGCACCGCCCTCATGCCTGATTCTAACATTTCTACTCGGCGGTTTAATGAATCGACCCTTGCAACAAGCTCCGACGGTGAAAACGGCTTTGTTATGTAATCATCCGCTCCAAGCATGAGGCCGCTTACCTTGTCCATCTCCTGTGTCCGAGCCGTTAGCATTATTATTCCTATTTTATTGCTGCGCTTGCGGATTTCCTTACATACCGCTAAGCCATCAATACTTCCCGGCATCATTATGTCAAGTATTGCTATGTCAAAATTGCCGCCCTGCTCGTTAAATATTCGCATAGCCTCTTCACCATTTTCGGCCTCTACCGTCTCATATCCGCCACGCTTCAGGTTTATAACTATAAATTCTCTTATTACTGTTTCGTCCTCTGCTACAAGTACCCTTCTCATCTGCAATTCCTCCTTTGCTTTATTTTAGCTTGAAGCCGTTTACCAACTGCTCCTCACTTATTGAATATTTATTCTCCGTTTCAAGAATTCTTGCTAAATATACCTTTCCGTATTTTGTGCCAAGCCTTATGTACTGAGAACTTGCATTGCTACTTGTATCCCAGCTCTGCTGTGATATCATGCGTATTTCCAGTAAATCAACGCCCTTTCTGTTGGAACTGTTATCCCATAGCGAAAATGTTATTGTATTGTTATAATGTGTTACCGTTATATTGTTATCGTCAATCCAACTGTCCGGAAATGTCATGGAAAATTTATATTCATCATCTGTATACACTGTCATTACATCCATAAAGCTTCCATCACTGTACAGCTTCATCCACTGCGTCGCATATACAGTTCCTTCCAGCCGCGAACCCGACAGAGCCAAGTCGTTCGGTATTTCTATGCTGCCGTCGCTGTTTATGTCCTTAGAAGTCTTACCATACTTTCTTAGTGTCAAATCGTTTGAACTCGTCTTTGTATCGTACATTGGTGCTACAAGCGTTTTTGTACTTTCATCGAAATATATTATCTCAGTTATATATTCTTCATTTTTTACTGCGTCAAAATACATCGCGCTGGCTGTCATTATTTCAGGGCTGGTGTTGGCCACCACTTCATTATAAACTGAAGAAACCGCACTGTATTCTATTATGCCAGCTCCAGAATAATGATAATCTGATGCACTTCTGTCTATTTCTGCGCTGTATATCTCATTTCTTATAAGGACGCTGTCATTATCAAAATTACACATCACCGCTAAGCGCTTTACTGCAAGATTGTCTCTATATTCATCACACAATATAACAATTTCTTCTTCACTGTCATTATCCATGTTGTTGCATGCAAAATCTACATATGAATTCTGCATCTGGCACTGTATATACCCACCACTGTATGACAGTACTTCTATGCTGCGCGAGCTGTCAACCGAATTTATAAAGCCAATTACTATACTTTTTTTATATGTACCAGACAAATCAGCAAATATAACCTTGTCTATATCCGTACCGCTGGTGCTGTAATCGGCTACTGATTTCCATTTGTTTTTTTCCTTTTTTAAAAGATTTACATGCAATATGTAATTTTCTTTCTTAAGCTTATAAAAAACAAATGCTTCAGACTGACCATCGGCATCTATATCATTCATTACGTAAGCCGAAGTGTAATCTCCCGTTCTTGGAAATATAAGACTGTAGTCATTGCCTACATATTTAGAAAATGCTTTCAATATATCTGCTAATTCTCCCGTTGGACTGGGTGCTTTTATCAGCGATTCAGGATCGGCGCTGACTACAGAGCAGGAGGTAGATAATACGGAAATGAACATTATACAAATAATTGCAAATATCCGTCTAACTGTATTCATTTCATAACCTCCTTAACTACATAGCATTTCCTTATTCTATAACCAAATCCTGCAAAGATCTGAACTCATAGTCGCCATTTTTCAGCAAATCAAAATTTTTAAGCGCTTTGCTTATTCCATATGCTACACACAACTTGGGGTCACCTACAAGCTGAGCTTTTATGCCTATATTGTACTCCATCAGATCTTTCATGCCGCGTATGAGTGAACCGCCGCCGGTTAATATAAGCCCATCTTTAGCTATGTCGCCTACAAGCTCAGGCGGAGTCTTCTCCAGCACCGACTGCACAGCAGAGCATATGCTCTGCGACACATCGCTTATAGCGTCGCATATCTCGTTCGCCGTTACCTCAAACACCTGCGGCAGGCCTGTATATAAATTTCTGCCCTTGACTATCATTGTTATTTCTACGGGTCTGCGCACAACCGACCCTATCTGCAGTTTTATATTTTCCGCCGTGTGATAGCCCACTAAAATATTATGCTCTTTACGTATGTGGTTCACAATAGCCTCATTAAAATCGCCGCTGGCTATTCTCACTGAATCATACTGCGCTATTCCGCCCATAGACAGCACCGCAATGTCCGTGCTTCCGGCGCCGATATCCACCACGATAGTGCCATGCGGCTTTGTAAAGTCCACGCCTACCCCTATAGCCGCCGCAACTGGAGATTCTATTGGGCATATATTCCTTGCGCCGGCCGCCTGAAGCGCACTCATAAAAGAACGCTGCTGCACAGCCGTTATGCCGGCCGGCATGGAAAACATCACGCGCGGCTTTACTATCTTGCCGTTATATGCTTTCTTTAAAAAATATCTCAGCAGCTGCTCTGCTTCGTCGTAACTCGCAATCACGCCGCGCTGAATTGGACACACGGTCGTTATCTTGTCCGGCGTCCTGCCTATCATTTTATATGCCTCATATCCAAACTTCAGCGGGCGTCCCGTCTCCGTCTCTATTGAAACCACCGACGGCTCGTCCAGCACTATGCTCTTTCCTACGCATATTACCGTATTGGATGTTCCCATATCTATGCCTATATCTACGGGCATCTAAATACACCCCGTTCATCTACATATTAAACCAACTATATTATATTTCATTTGCAAGCTAATTACAAGCACAAAGGAATGTCTAAATTTTTAACTTTATACCTTTAATACTGCCATAAAAGCTTAAAGTATTCGCAGCAACTTCTGAAAGCAACCTGATGAGTTTGATTTAACCAATTTTATATGCTTTGCTAAAATGTCTTTATCCTTTGGCAAAAATCCGGCATGCCGTTATGCCGGATTTTTGCGTCGGATGCTTTTACGCTCTGCTTATCATCTTAAAAAAGGTTATTTTTTACTCACGATTTTTTCTGGGCCTTGAAGCCGCTATTATTTCTGCGTTGCGCATTATGACCTTTTCGCCGCGCCATTCATAGGCACGTCCCACTATATCTTCTCCCGGTATATATCTTGGCCTAAACCCATTTATAAATTCCTTTATCTTTGTCGCTTGTACCCCTCTGTTCATGGGGCATACATCCTGACATATGTCGCAGCCCCATACCGTTCCATATCTCGCAATAAGAGCTTTTTCCTCTGCGTCTAACTCGCCCTTTTTCTGCGTTATATCCGAAAGGCACATTTTCCGGTTAAATCCGCTGTCGCCTATTGCGCCGCCCGGGCAGTGAGATGCGCAGGCGCCGCATTTTAAGCACTCTCTTATTTTTTCATGCTTATATTCTATTCCTTCAAAAACAACATCTGTTATTATTTCGCCCAAGAATACGTATGAGCCATACTTTTTGGTTATTAGTAGGCCATTGTCGCCCACCGCGCCAAGCCCGCAGAAAGCCGCGGTATATACCTCCGGCAGCGGTGAATTGTCTATAAAGCAGGCTGTATGGCTGTCTGGGCGCTCAACACTAATGGCGGCAGCGCACTTTTTCAGTATTCTCATGCATACGTCATGATAATCCGGCACCGCTGAATATCGCGATATGTTTTCCGGCTTAGCTCCAGTGTTATATGGAAATGCCGCCATTAATACAGTCGCCGCCCCAGCCGGTACGCGGCGTGAAGCGGCATTATTCTGTAAATATCCAGATACATCACTATAACGGCAGATGTCAAATAAATCTACCATCTCTGCATTCAGTATTGTTTTTATAATTTCTATATTCATATTAATCGCCTTTGGCTCAAAAAGAATAAATATAGATATATAAGGCTGTCGCCCTATTATTCCACAAATTATGCACTCACAATAATTAGCGCTGACTTACATACACATATAATTATAATACTATTTTATAGGTGTATGTCAAGCCGGGCTCTGCTTTAAAGCCGCTGCTTACAGCATAGCAAGCACCAATATAAGCGGCATGCTTACGACCGATACCAGTGTGCCCATCAGCACCGAACGCGTCGCAAGGTCGGTGTCGCCGTCATATTTTCCGGCAAACATTATCGTATTTGCCGCCGCCGGCGCCGCGGCCGGTATCATAAGCGCCACCAGCGCTTCACGGCTTGTATCTGCTATGCCGGTTAGCTTGAATATCAAGAAAAACAACCCAAAGCTTGCTGCGGGAATGACAATCATCCTGAGAAGTATTGACAACCACATCTGCCCGTCGCCTTTCTGCGGCTTTAAGCTCGACATCGCCAAATATCCGCCCGTCACTATCATCGCAAGCGGAGTGTTCAGATTTGCCAGCATCTCTATCGGCGTGCTAAGTATTTCCGGCAGGCTAAAATCGGGCAGCTTCGCTGAAATTAAAAACAGCGGAAGTCCTATCACTATGCCTATTGTGCCAGGATTTATTATCGCTTTCTTGATAGATACCTTCTGCTCTGTCGTAAATAGCTTTAAACCCGCAGTCCAGATGAACACCATGAAGATAGCGACATAAATTGATACCAGAAAAACTCCTTTTTCTCCAAGCACCGCCTGCGTCAGCGGAATAGAAAAGAACGCGCAGTTTGAGTATATTGTCGCGTACCACAGTACACTGCGGCGCTTTCCTTCGACTTTTCTGAAAAATATAAGGCAAAATATATACCCTATTCCTATAGATACAGCTGTAAAAATTACTGCTATTCCAAGCTCCAGCGCCGACTGTAAGCTGAACTTTACGCTTTCAAAAGCGTTTATTACAACGCATGGCGTTACGGCATAAAACAGTATATCTATAAGCTGCTTCATGCCTTTCTGATTAATGCACTTTGCCTTGAAAAGCGCAAAACCTACTAATATAAGCAAAAATAAAATGCATACCTGTACTACTACGTCGCCCGCAAAACCTAATAAATATAATATATCCAAAAACTACCACCCACACACAAAATCACCCGCGGCATAGCTGCGGGTGATATTTATATTTTATAAAATTTAGAAGCAAATTGCCTGCTCGGTTTCCTTATCAAACAGATGTATCCTGTCATTGTCAAAGGCCATCTTTATCGTATCGCCGGCATGCGCCTTTGAGGTAGGCTCAACACGCGCGACAAGGCTTGCGCCTTCGCAGTTTACATACAGATATATCTCCGCACCCATAAGCTCGGTCACTTCAACATTTGCTTCAATAATGCCGTCAGGAAGCTTATTTATACGGTCTTCATTATCGTGTAAATCTTCCGGACGTATGCCCATGATAACCGTTTTATCCTCATACTTATCGAGAACATTCTTCTCATTCTTATATGCAGGTACCTTAATATCATACTTTACACCCTTGCGAGTCTTAGTATCTTCAGTACCAAACTGGCAATAGAAGTCATCGCCCTTCTTTATGAGCTTGCACTCAATAAAGTTCATCTGCGGTGAGCCTATAAAGCCTGCAACAAACTTATTAATAGGCTTGTTGTAAAGATTTGGCGGTGTATCAACCTGCTGAATAAGTCCGTCTTTCATAACGACTATCCTGTCAGCCATCGTCATAGCTTCCGTCTGGTCGTGTGTAACATATATAAATGTTGTTCCTAACTTCTTATGAAGTTTTGAAAGCTCCGTCCTCATCTGTGCACGCAGCTTTGCGTCAAGGTTTGAAAGAGGTTCGTCAAGAAGGAAGACCTTCGGCTCACGAACTATAGCACGTCCCAACGCAACACGCTGACGCTGACCACCAGACAATGCTTTCGGCTTACGATCCAGGAGGTGTTCTATATCAAGTGTGCGGGCAGCCTCTTCAACTCTTCTCTTTATCTCATCTTTCGGAGTCTTGCGAAGTTTTAGTCCAAAAGCCATATTCTCAAATACCGTCATGTGAGGATAAAGCGCATAGTTCTGGAAAACCATAGCTATATCTCTGTCTTTCGGCGCTATGTCGTTAACAAGCTTATCGCCTATGTATAACTCTCCGCCTGATATCTCTTCCAGTCCCGCTATCATTCTAAGCGTTGTAGACTTACCGCAACCGGAAGGTCCAACCAGTATTATAAATTCCTTATCTTTAATCTCAAGATTAAAGTCAGAAACGGCTACTACTCCCCCTGCATATTGTTTCGTTATGTTCTTTAATACTAAACCTGCCATAATTAACCTCCTAGTTTTGCTGCTACAAGAGCATTATATAATATATCAGATTTTTTTAAATATAGCTACTATTATATTAATCAAACTTAAAAAAGTCTATTTAGACATTTTAACTAAATACGCACATATACCTGCAAAATATCAACAAAATATGTATTGGTTTAAACACTTTTTTATGTAATATAACATCCTGATTGTTCTGCGCATTTCCTATGACTAATCTCTATAGCTATATTTAAATCATTTTTGCTGCAATCATATTCAAACGCCATTTTTACCAATTTATATTATACTATTCATTGGTGCCAAATGCAAGGCCTGTTCCGCTTAAATCAAATCCATGCATAAATCCGTTAAGACTTACGTTGCATATATCCCCCGCTATTACCTTTGAATCATATATTAATAAATTAGCTTCAACATTTTCTTCTCCGCCCGGATAATTCGTAACCTCAAACTGCATATGCGTTACCTCTTTACCGGCATATAGAGATATGTCCAGTCCCTGCGCCTTTTGAATTTCGTTGTACTCTTTATACACATCGTCAAGCTCTGCCGGTATCACTATCTTTTCCTCTTCAAGCGGAGTAGTATTGACATCCCAGCCAAACTGCTTTAAAAATTCAATACAGCCCGCTGCATCTGCCGCCGTATAGTCTATTTTCTCCTCATTTTCTCTCATCATTGATAATATTACCGTTGCTATGCAAAGCAGTGCAAATATTATAAAAAGAATTGTCGCCGCCTTTTTCTTTGTAAGCTTAATTGATACTGCCAGCATCCTTATGCCCTCCTTTTTATCGATAATTCATTTATATGAATTACCAATATGCATTTATTCTAAAAGTGAGGACAAACTTTAGGCTATCGGTTATTTATAATAAAGGCGGCGTATTAACTGTGGCAATTTACGACATTATTAAGCAGAAATACTGCAACTTCGACCGTAATAACCTCGTCGAATGTAAAACTTATTATATACTAAGTTCAATACACAAATCTTCGTAACATTCACAGATATTAAAAAAAGAACGCCTTTCAGTGAGTCGTGTACAGAAATCTTTTATATGCTTATGCTTCTTTTACAGTAAACAGCTCTATCGTGTCAGAACACATAGTCAAACAGAACAACTTATCGGTACGTTTAACGATGTATTTATATCTATTGCCATTGCTTAGAAGCTTGCGGATGGTTCAGCATTCTCCGCCATTCCGGCCGCAGACCATAAAAATCGCACCTGGTGCTTTACGGCGCTTTAATCTTTAAGGACGCTTCAATTTGCAAAAAATCACTAAATATTTTTATTCGTCTATGTTATAAGCGGTCTCCATCTAAATTAGACAACAAAGAAGGCGCAAATATCTTGCGCCTTCTTGGATTTTATTTTACTCTCTGTAATATTCTCATAATTTCATGGCGTCAAAGCAATTTAAAACCGCAAAACCAAGGCTATAAATCTATATGCAGCAATATAATCGTCCGGCCGGAAATATAGCTTTTAAGCAGTATTTTAATATCAAATTATATACTCTTAAGCTCTATTCTCTCGCCGTTTGAATAAATATTACACTGCCCTGCCGCTGCATATAAACACACGCCATGATAAAAAGCATAAGAAAATTTTCTTTCTTGCGATAAATAGCAGCGCTATTATGCTTGCCATTCCTTAAAAATCAAATATTACATCATTTACCCATTTAATCTTTTTATAAGCAGATTATTTTACCTCCGGCAGGCTGGCGGCAGCTACCGACTGGCCTACGCGGCGGATTTTTTCATCAGGAAGGTGCAGCTGGATTTTCTTAGCAAGTTCAGGATACTCTTCTTTAAGCACCTTTTCAGCGTTTTCAATTATCAAATCGCCGCCCTCGCCCGACATTACGCGGCCAAGCAGAAGCATGTGCTTTATCTCATAATACATTGAGTAATATCCTATGGCGTGGCCGAGATAGGTGCCTATTGAGCGATAAACAGCGCGTGCTGCGTCGGAGCCGTTGTTCATCTCGCCCTGTACTACTTTCAGCTTTTCAGCCGGGCTGAGCGATTCGTCAAGCTTAATTCCCGCGCGCGGTGCAAGCTTAATTACGCCGTCCTGCGAGAAGTATTTTACGCCGCAGCCGATATCGCCCGACCATTCGTCCTCCATAGCGTCGGCCTGCAAATCAACCGGAGCAAAAGCAAGCTCGTTAAGCCAGCCCGTTATATTGCCCTCGCTGTCGACAAAGCCGGCAGCCTCGGATGTGCCCATGGCTATGCCTAAAACATTATTATCCTCTAAAGACATAGCACCGGCAAGTGCCGTAACGTCGCCGTCGTTTGCTACCTCCAGCGGTATGTCGCCAAGTTCTTTAGCGGCCCTTATATATATGTCCTTGACCTTTTTGTCGAACTCATCCAGCGGCACTTTGAGGAACAGTGACGCAACCATAGCCCTGTTCTGAACATATATGCCGGCAGAGCTTACGCCTATGGCGTCAACACGCGGCATTTTAGACGCAGCCGTCTTGAATGCCTCGAGTATTCCATTGAAATGATAGTCAGGGTCGGAATTGGTTTTTGGGAACCAAACAACTTCCTCAGAGAATACCGGCTCGCCGTCTATAACCGCAGATACTTTCCTGTCGCTTCCGCCGGCGTCAAAGCCTATGCGGCAGCCGTTAAGGTGACGTCCGACTGAAACAGACTTCTGCACGCTCTCCGGCGCATCTTCATATTTGCAGCCTGTTACCTCAAAATCGCGCTCATACACACGAGCCATAAAATCAGCGTCAAATTCGCGTGCACCGCCCTTGCAATAGGTTTCAGCTATAAACTTATACATGTCGTCGCTGCCGGCTATATAAACCTTAAAGCCGCCGTAGCACCACAGCATCATTTTTACTGTTCTTTCGACATATACACGGTCGGCCTGCTCCATTTCCTTTGTGCCGTGTATAAATGTCTTTCTTACGGCTATCTGACCGCCGTCGCGCTCAACCGCAATTGCAATCGGGCATTTTCCGGACGCCGACTTCTCAAACGCCTCTGCAAATTTTGAAAGCGGTATAAAGCCGCTGTCAAGCTCCGGTACATTCTTTATCGATATATCAATACCGTATACCTTCATTTTTTATCCTCCTATTATCCCTATTTTACAATTTGTTTTAGTATATAACATTATTCCTTTAAAGTAAAATATTTTTTTAACTTTTTTATGGAGAAAAATTGCTTATTATCTTTTTATACTTTTTGTGCTTTACTACATATCTATTTCTTAATATAAACATCTAAAAAATATTCGTATTTTTCTCTGGCGTTGACTACACATGTAAACAACTCAAATTCATATACATAATTTGTGGCACAAGTTCTTAGAGAAAAAGCTTATAAAATTTGCGGCTCGTAAAAAAGCCTCTTCTATTTTGCAAATTGGTATTTAAGATTTTTAAATAGCTGGCAGCCTCGCAATATAACTGAAAACAGCAGTAGAGGATGTCGCTTAAAATCGTAAAAATCGACATTATATAACATACCTTTTATTTTACCGGATTGCTTTTCTCTTTCCTGCATATTATAGCTTTTAATAAACTAATCTATATATTGTTCAATAAGAGCAAAGCTTAGCGACCTGTTTACATAACGCCCAATTACGAATTTTCTAAATCAATGGTGATATGCTCAATTATAACGCAATTTATCCTTACAAAGCCCGGCTAATTAATTTTTTCGTCTAACCCCCGACATATTATACACCTCACCCGCATATTAATTATCGACACATCAAACATCAGGAGGCGACATTGTGAGGGGAGCAGTTGAAGAACGCGCTGCTATGCTGGGCGAATACATAAAGGAAAATAAGGCTACAGTCAGAGCAACCGCAAAAAAATTCCATGTTAGCAAAAGCACCGTCCACAAAGATGTATCGGAGCGTCTCAGATATCTTGACCCGCAGCTGTATACAGAGGTCAAGGCTGTTTTAGAGATTAATAAAGCTCAGCGACACATTCGCGGCGGCCTCGCCACACGCAAAAAGTATAAAAATCTCTGATTTTAAAGCCGCGGATTATTAATATATTTTAAGCAATTAAAAACCGTGGCTTTCGCCACGGTTGTGCTTTAATTATCCCTATTTTTTAAATTCTTCACCAATCCGGCTCAGAAATTATCCTCTGTTAGGTGCGAAATCTTATCCGCACAGTCTTTGCAGATGTTTCGCCCTTTAAACTTCGTTACATTTTCCGTATTATCGCAAAATATACAAGCTGGTTCGTACTTCTTTAATATTATCATACTGCCTTCCGTATAAATTTCCAGATAATCTATGTCATCCTTTAGGTCAAGCGTTCTCCTGAGCTCCTTTGGTATTACAAGTCGGCCTAATTCGTCAATTTTTCTTACAACTCCTGTTGACTTCATATTTCGCCCTCCTTTTACGGCAAACTTCTCCATAAAAGCTTTATATGCCTCCTAAGTTACATAATTACGGCCTTTCAA
>USGR01000004.1 GCA_900554165.1 uncultured Oscillospiraceae bacterium
TCGGGGTGATAAAGCTGTCATGCTTTTCGGCGGTAATGCCCGTCATAGGCTGAAACCAGTGGGTAAAATGAGTGGCGCCCTTTTCAATCGCCCAGTCTTTCATGGCGTTTGCCACCACATTGGCGACGGCGTTGTCCAAATGTCGGCCGTCTTTAATGGTGCGCTGAAGCTGCTTATATGTCTCCTTTGGCAGACGCTCTTTCATAACGGCGTCGCTGAAGACGTTGCTGCCGAATACCTCTGTGATTGTGTTCATATGTAACCCTCACTTCAAAATAAAATAAGCGGCAAAGGTGTAGAATAATTTTCTACGACGCCCTTGCCGCTTTTAAGCAATAATTAAGTTAGTTCATAATTGTTTATATGCCGCCATTGGCATATAAACAAAAACCGTCACCCCGACAACTGCCGAATTAAAAAACAGACTTTAACTTTCTTGATAAATCAGCATAACCGGGTGAAAAACAAAAAAAGCAACGATATTACAGAATTAGTATTCTGCGACATCATTGCCGTTTACGATTATTAGTATATTCATATATTTTAATTTTGTCAAGGGCTATTTTGAAAATATAGAGCCTATATGTCAAAGTTTATTATTTAACTACTAAACGGTCGATTTTATGAAGAAAAATATTATACAAATCGCATATGCAATTTACGACAAAACAAATTATTACATGGGCTTTCCTGAATTTGCGCAGGTCTAATATCCCGTTTTTAATTCTCCCGCGCCAGCCGCCGTCAGCGGAGTTTTGCCATTTTCAGCTTTCTAATTATGAATGTACTATAGTGCGGTATACCTGTAAGGTTTATAATATATCGCTGTATTAATAGGTTAACTCCCGCGCAGACGTTAAAATATTATATCGACTTGGTCCGTCGGCAGGCTTTGCTTATATATATTTGCAGCGGTAAAAATGCTGTTTTTATTTTTTAAGATGTATGTTAAAATAAAAGATATAAAGATTAAAAAGAGAGAGGTAATACTATGTATTGCTGCGACGAAGTAATAACATACTGCAAAGAGGAGGACGTAAAATTCATCCGTCTTGCTTTCTGCGACCTTAGAGGAAATCAGAAGAATGTTGCCATAATGCCGTCGGAGCTTGAGCGCGCGTTTAAATACGGCATTTCGCTGGACGCTTCGGCAATACCTGATTTTGGAGACGAGGTAAAGTCCGACTTATTTTTATTTCCCGACCCTTCGACATTATCTGCGCTTCCGTGGCGCCCGGCGCACGGCAGGGTAATGCGCATGTTCTGCGACATTCGCCGTCCCGACGGCTCACCGTTTGAAAGAGACAGCCGTCACATACTGAAAAACGCGATAGCTGAGGCGGAAAAAATGGGCGTGTCATGTTATTTCGGCGCCGAGTTCGAATTTTATCTTTTTAAAACAGATGAAAACGGATATCCGACGAACATTCCGTTTGACAATGCGGGATATATGGACATAGCGCCGGAGGATAGGGGCGAAAATGTCCGCCGCGATATATGCCTTACGCTGGAAAATATGAATATACGTCCTGAAAGCTCACATCACGAAGAGGGCCCAGGCCAAAACGAGATTGACTTCAGATACAGCGACGCCCTGACGTCTGCCGACAATGCCGTTACCTTTAAATCGGTAGTAAAAACCATTGCTATGCAGAACGGACTTTATGCCTGCTTTTCTCCAAAGCCGCTTGAGGATGAAAGCGGGAACGGACTGCATATAAATATTTCTATAAAAAGCTCCGACACTGAAGAAAGAGACGCTTTTATTGCCGGAATACTGAAGCACATCAAGGAAATTACAGCGTTTTTAAACCCGACGGAGGAATCGTATCTCCGATTAGGCGAGAAAAAGGCGCCAAAATATATA
The DNA here is from genome assembly GCA_900554165.1 of uncultured Oscillospiraceae bacterium. Next base: position 1,868 of record USGR01000004.1, read on the forward strand.
ACATGGTCGCATGAGAACCGCTCACAGCTAATACGCATACCGGCTGCCAACGGCGAATACGAGCGCTTCGAGCTGCGCTCCCCCGACCCATGTGCAAACCCTTATATAGCCTATGCGCTGCTGATTTACGCCGGCCTGGACGGAATAAGAAATCATATGGAGCTGTGCGCACCGATGGATATAAATCTGTTTAAGGCGGATAAATCGGTAACGGATGCTCTTGAAACGCTGCCGCAAAGCCTAAGCGAGGCATTAAGGCTTGCGCGCAAAAGCGAGCTGATAAATAAATATCTACCGGATATTCTAAGGTAAAACACTGCATGTCAATAACGTCGAATGCTAAAATGACGGGAGAGAGCATAATTGATTTATGAAAAGAACAGCAGCAGTGTTTTAATAGTGTCGTCGAGCCAAAAGGTCAACAAGTTTTTGTCGGAGCTGCTGCCGCCGGACAGATTTTCGCCAATACTTACTGTTCCGACGGCGGGTGAAGCGCGGCGCCTCTTAGTCGACAGGGATATAGACATAGTCGTGATAAATGCGCCGCTGCCTGATGATTTCGGTTTAGATTTTGCAATAGAAGCATCGGAAAGTTTAAACTGCGGGGTGCTGATTTTTGTAAAGGCCGAGCTTCAGGACAATGTCAGCGAAAAAGTGGAGGGCTGCGGCATACTTACTCTGTCAAAGCCGGTGAGCCGCCAGCTTATATATCAGTCGATGAATTTGCTGGTGGCCTCGCGGCAGAAAATAAAAGCTCTTGAGAAAAAAACTTCTACGCTGCAGAGTAAGATGGAGGAAATACGGCTTATCAACCGCGCTAAGCTGCTGCTTATAGAGCATCTTAAAATGAGCGAGCCGGAAGCACATCGGTATATAGAAAAAACTGCGATGGATGCCTGTGCAAAACGCAGAAAAATTGCTGAGGATATTATAAGGACCTACGAGAATTAAAATATCAAATAAGCAATTAAAGAATTAAAACATCATTATCAACTATGACTGTTTTTAAATCGGCAAAATATTAATATTGACAAGCCAAATATCCGGCAGCAAGCCAACGCTGCTTGACAGGCGGTGATAAAAGTCTGTGCAAGACCTTATGCTCGTTTGAGAATTAATAAAAATGAAAAATATATATCCAAAAAAAAGCGCCCTTATAGGGCGCTTTTAAAATTAGACAAACGGTTAATTATCAGTAAACTGAGTAATAATGCAGCAGCAGATAAGCCGTCGGCATCTGTTTAAGCAAGCTGCAAGCACAAGATGTCTACTCGCTGATTTAACACCTGCTTTTTTAGAAATATCATCAAACTTTTGAAATACTTTTACAGCATTGCGTTAAACGCTGTATCTAAAACAAAATAATTGTTAAGATAAAAAAGCGCATTTAGATAATTACCTTTGTTTATGCTGATTTATGCTTTTTGCATCTTTTTCCTGATAAGCATAATCAGCCCAACTAGTGAAAATACAATACCTGCTGCAACAATTGATAGGAATACTATTTTATTGGCATAGTCGTTTGGATTATTCCACGAAAGGAAATTGACGTAAGCCTCGATAGGATGCTCGGGAGAATTGCCCAAAACCATGCCTATAAGAGCCACGCCGGCGGTTATAAGGAAGCTCAGGCCTAATTTAAGTATAATATTGACAGGCAAATAACGGCATATTAGCATAATGGCAAAATATGCGGCAACAAGCAGTCCGGCTATTGGATACGCTATACTGAAAAGCCAATCTGAGCCGTCTGTCTGCCATGCAATTACTGCGAGCATGAGAAAAAGCGCAGCTGCAGCGCACAGGGAGGTAATAAGCAGATTATGCTTAGTCCTGCCCGATAAGATAAATGGCAGATTTGTAATGCAGGCGGCAAACAGCAGACTGGAAAAGACAATCCAAAACCAGCTTAATGTATGGTTTATAGCCAGATTGCAAATAAAGCATGGAATAATAGCGCATACATAGCCTATGGCAAAAATCAACTGAATAGTGAGTAAAATACCGCGATAACGTTTCGCTTGCAGCTTTTCATTGCGCGCCTGATGATCCTCACAGGCCGTAAGAAATTCATGCTCGCTTATTGACAGTATTTCACATATTTTCGAAATTAAAGTGATATCCGGAAAGCTAAGCCCCCGCTCCCACTTTGACACGGTGCTGTGGTCTACATATAATTTCTCCGCCATCTGCTTTTGAGTAAGCCCGGCATCCTGACGCTTTTGAGATAAAAATCTGGCAAAATCTTTTTTATCCATAAAAGTCAATCCTTTCGTTATTAAAGTGCTCTTAAAAATATCTGAAATTATTTTGCAATACTCGTAGGAATAAGTCAATACTTTAAACGGAAATGGGATGGTCGACTGTCGCGCCAGCCGTATAAATAAGCCTTTTTAAAGATTTTTTATGTTGCCCGTTTTACTTCATAATTGATATAAGAACAAAAAGAATATTGAAATTTTGTCGCATATAAATATTATGTCGACTAATGTTTAAAATAGATCATAGAATAAATTTCCAAATTAACAAATGAAAATTACCTGAATAGTTTTAATTTTCCTACGGATACTAATTCAGAAAACTTTTTAAAACGATAATATCCACAGGAGGGTTAAATATAATGAAAGCAACAGGCATAGTAAGAAGGATAGACGATCTCGGACGGGTGGTAATACCGAAAGAGATAAGAAGGACAATGAGGATACGCGAGGGCGCGCCGCTGGAGATATATACCGACGGCGAGGGCGAAGTAATATTTAAAAAATATTCTCCCATGGGAGAGATGTCGCCGTTTGCGGCGCAGTATGCCGAGGTTCTTGTAAAGGGCACGGCAATGCCGGTGCTCATCTGCGACCGGGACCACTGCATAGCCGCGGCGGGAATATCGAAAAAAGAGATGCTGGAGCGCAGAGTTTCCCCGCAGCTTGAAGAGATAATGGAAGCGCGCAAGTCATATATACTAAAGCAGGGAGATATAAAAAAGGTAAATCCGCTCGAAGGCATAGACCGCGCAGCAGGTGTAATAATGCCGATTATCTCGGCAGGCGACATTATGGGTGCGGTAATAATGCTTGAGCCGGAAAATGAGCAGACGGTGCCAAACGAATCTGATATAAAACTTGCGCAGGTGGCCGCGGCATTTTTAGGCAAGCAAATGGAGGAATAGTAAACGTTGAAATCCAAGGGCGAAGAAAAGAGACAGGACAAGGGCAAATTGGCGGTAAAAATATTATTTGCGCTGGGTATAATATATAACGTATATAAGACGTGCAAAATAGTGAAGAATGGGCTTGCAATTATAAAAGATATGTGATATACTACAAAAGAAGTAAGAGTAAAGGAAAGAGTAGGGCGACCTGCTCTTTCGTTTGTTTTGGCATGTTTATACATGAAAGGAAGATAATATGCCGTCATCAAGTATTGCCGAAAGGGCGTTAGAGCTTGCGCTGCCTATAGCCGAAAAGCTTGGCCTTGAGATATGGGACGTATGCTTTGTAAAGGAAGGCAGCGAGTACTATTTAAGGATAATAATAGACAAACCCGGCGGGATAAATATAACCGATTGCGAGAATATGAGCAGGGAGATAGACCCGCTGCTTGACGAGTATGATTTTATAGATAAGCAGTATTGTTTAGAGGTAACGTCGCCCGGCATAGGCCGCGAGCTCAAAAGGAAAGAGCATTTTGACAAAATGGCGGGCAAAGATATAATAGTAAGCCTGTACAGGGCGGTAGACGGCGTCAAGACATATACCGGCACTCTGCTCGGCTGCAGCGACGCAGGCGATGTCTCGATATCGTCGGACGGCAATATCTTTAGCTTTTCAAAAAAGGACATATCAAAGGTCAGACTTGACGAGGACATATAGACTGAAAAATGTGAAAACAGCCGCGCTAAAAAATAAAATATTATTTTGGAGGGTGAGGCCGTAAGCGGCACGGCGATATAAGATGAATAATAACGAGTTTTTTGAAGCTTTAAGCCAGTTAGAAAAAGAAAAGGGAATACCGGCCGAGTATCTTGCGGAGAAGATACAAAATGCTATAATAGTAGCAGTACGACGCGATTACGGCGGAAAAGACATAGTGTTTTGCAATGTAAACATACCGGAAAACAAATTTGATGTTTATGTACGCAAAGAGGTTGTAGACGAGGTAGAGGATGTATATTCCCAAATTCTTCCGTCGGATGCAAAAAAATACGATTCTAAAGCTCAGGTGGGCGATTTTGTTGAGATACATCTGGACACAAACCAGTTTGGCAGGATAGTGGCGCAGACGGCAAAGCATGTCATAAGGCAGGGTATAAGAGAGGCCGAGCGCGGCCAGATGATGGAGGAGTTCCAGAGCCGTCAGCAGGAGCTGGTAACGGCGGTAGTACAGCGCGTCGATCCCAAAACCGGCGCCGTGACAGTGGAGATAGGCAAAGCGGAGGCGGTGCTTCCACGCTCTGAGCAGCTGGAAAATGATGAGTTTCAGGAAGGCGACCATATAAAGGTATTTATAGTAGATGTAAAGGATACGGGCAAGGGCCCGCGCGCAATGATATCGCGTACGCACCCCGGCCTTGTAAAGCGCCTGTTTGAGCTTGAGGTACCGGAGATATACAGCGGCGAGATAGAGATTAAGGCCATATCGCGTGAGGCGGGCTCTCGCACCAAGCTTGCGGTATATTCAAAGGATGAAAATTTGGATGCTGTCGGCTCCTGTATAGGTCAGCGCGGCGCACGTGTAAACAAGGTAGTTGAAGAGCTCGGCGGCGAGAAAATAGATATAGTCAAGTACTCTGATAATCCGGAGGAGTTTATAGCGGAGGCGCTGTCTCCGGCGGAGGTCGTGAGTGTAGAGATAGTGAGTGCCGAAAACCGTTCCTGCCGCGTGTCTGTGCCGGATGAGCAGCTGTCGCTGGCGATAGGCAATAAGGGACAGAACGCCCGTCTTGCCGCACGTCTTACAGGCTGGAAGATAGACATACTGCCGGCAAGCGGATTTTACGGCGAATAAAGTCAAGTTCTGCTTTCTTGAAAGGAACTGATAATATATGAAAGTAAAGCGGATACCGGAGAGGATGTGCACCGGCTGCATGGCGCATCGTCCTAAGACGGAGCTCATACGCGTGGTAAAATCGCCGGAGGGCGAAATAAGTATAGACAAAACAGGAAAAAAATCCGGCCGCGGCGCATATATCTGCAATGATGTGGAATGCCTTAAAAAGGCGCGCAAATCGCGAAAGCTTAATAAGGCGTTTGAATGCGATATTCCCGACGAGATATATGAAAGGCTCATGGAGGAGATAAGCAATGGATAAGCTGATGCTGTTTTTGGGCCTTGTAGTAAAGGCGGGCAAAATGACGTTCGGCTATAATCTTACAGAAGCGGACATAAAAAAAGGCAAATGTGCATTGGTGCTTGTAGCCGACGACATATCCGAACGCACGCTGAAAAACACAGCGATGCTCTGTGAAAAGAGCGGTATAGATATGATAAAAATAAACAGGGATATGGATATGATAGCCAAGTCGCTTGGCAAGCGCTCGGGCGTGCTGTCGGTTACCGATGCAAACTTTGCCAAGCGGATAAAGGAGCTCAGCGCGGAGAATTAGAAAAGGTGTAAACGCTTTATCATAATTGACGATAGAATACTGGCAAAGGCTTTTGAAAAGCTTATGGATAAAAGTATAAATTTATTCTCCCGCTAAGCGATGCTGCAAAATTAGTTGGCTTTAATGCTGAGATAAATGAAGATTATATAATACAGCTGCATGAAGCGGCACATACAAGCAAATAGGGAGAGTATAATAAATAAACAGCAATATAAATGCGGCGGTGCGCCGGTTAATGGAGGTTATATATGCTAATTAAATATAGGGTGCACGAAGTGGCAAAGGATTTTGGCCTTCAGAGCAAAGAGGTAGTAGAGCTGCTGAAAAAGTATTTTCCGACAGCCAAAAAGAGCATGACGGCTTTAGAAGAGGATGAGCTGGATGTAATATTTGATTATTTAACTCAGAATAATCAGGTAGAAAGCTTTGACGAATATTTTGCCGAGGGCGAAAAGGCGCGCGAGGAAAGCAAAAAGGCCAAGGAGAAAGAAAAGGCCGATATGCTTGCAAAGCAGCAGGAAATAGCGAATATGATGAAGGCTGCCAAGCAGCCTAAAACATCAGATAAGGCTGCCGACAAGCCCGCGGCTGAAGCTGCCGATGACAGCTCCGGCAGCGACATAGTTATTGAGAAAGTAAGTGATGATACTCTTAAAGAACATCCCAACCGCGGCCCGGCGAAGATGCGCACGGTTGATACGCGTGCATCGCAGGTAGAGCTTGACAAGTACAATGAGAAGTATGAAGAGATAGCATCTCAGAGAATAACTAAGGACAGCGGCGTTCACAAGCAGAAGATAGGCCGCAAGCAGGGCTCTAAAAAGCAATATGGCAACAAGCGCGAGACGGAAGCGGATAAACTGCGCCGGCTGCAGCTTGAACGCATAAAGAAAACGCCTATAAAGGTCACCATAGGCGATGAGATAACAGTGGGCGAGCTTGCCTCTAGATTAAAGAAAACGGCGGCTGAAGTGATAAAGCAGCTCATGCAGCTTGGCGTAATGGCCACGGTCACGCAAACAATAGACTTTGATACGGCAGAGCTGGTGGCAACGGAGCTCGGCGCAAAGGTTGAGCGCGAGGTAGTAGTAACTATTGAGGAAATGATAATAGACGATACCGACGACACAGCGGAGAATCTTGAGCCGCGTGCGCCGGTAGTAGTTGTAATGGGTCACGTTGACCACGGCAAGACGTCGTTGCTCGACGCCATACGCCATGCACACGTAACGTCGACAGAAGCTGGCGGCATAACGCAGCACATAGGCGCATATATGGTAAATGCCGGCGGCAGGGACATAACATTTATAGATACACCCGGCCATGAGGCCTTTACATCAATGCGTCAGCGCGGCGCACAGGTAACGGACATAGCCGTACTTGTAGTGGCGGCTGACGACGGAATAATGCCGCAGACGGTAGAGGCGATAAACCACGCCAAGGCAGCGGATGTTCAGATAATAGTAGCGATAAACAAGATGGATAAGCCGGAGGCGTCGCCGGAGCGCGTGATGCAGCAGCTTACAGAATATAACATAGTTCCTGAAGAGTGGGGCGGCGACACCATATGCGTGCCGGTGTCTGCACTGAAAAACGAGGGCATAGACAAGCTGCTTGACAGCATACTGCTTATAGCTGATATGATGGAGTTAAAGGCAAATCCCAACCGCCGCGCCAAGGGCACGGTTATTGAGGCAAGGCTTGATAAAGGCCGCGGCCCGGTAACCAGCGTATTAGTGCAGAACGGCACCCTTAAAGCGGGCGATGTAATAGTAGCCGGCACATCTGTAGGCCGAGTAAGGGCCATGGTAAACGACAGGGGCGAGAAGATAAAATCAGCTGGTCCGAGCGTGCCGGTAGAGATAATAGGTCTTGCAGAGGTACCTGCCGCCGGCGACGCATTTGACGCGGTGTCGGACGAAAAGCTTGCAAGAGAGCTGGTTGAGCAGCGTAAGCAGAAGGCCAAGGAAGAGATATGGGGCAAGCGCGAGCAGGTGACATTGGAGAATTTATTCTCGCATATACAGAGCGGCGAGGTTAAGACGCTGAACATAATAGTAAAGGCGGATGTTCAAGGCTCGGTCGAAGCGATAAAACAGTCGCTTGAAAAGCTGTCAAACGAGGAAGTGCATGTTCAGGTAATTCACGGCGGCGTCGGCGCGGTAAGCGAATCAGATGTAATGCTGGCGAACACCTCCGGCGCGATTATAGTAGGCTTTAACGTGCGTCCCGACCCAATAGCATCTGAAAGCGCCAAGCGCGACGGCGTAGATATGCGTTTCTACCGCGTAATTTACGACTGCATAGACGAGATAAAGAGCGCTATGAAAGGCATGCTTGCGCCTAAATACAGAAATGTTGACATTGGGCGCATAGAAGTGCGCGAAGTGTATAAAATATCAAGTGTGGGCACCGTAGCAGGCTGTTATGTGGTGGACGGAAAGGTTACACGTGCGTCTGAGATAAGGGTTGTCCGCGAGGGTATAGTAGTGGCGGAGGACAAGATAGACTCACTGCGCCGCTTTAAGGACGATGTAAAAGAGGTAAATCAGGGCTATGAATGCGGCATAGGACTTGAAAAGTTCAACGACATCAAGGTCGGCGATATATTTGAAGCATTTATAGTGGAGGAGTATCGCGAAGAATAGCTGCATTTTTATAAGCCAGTTAATCAGAAATACAAAAATGCTTGATATAAAACGGACGGATAAAAATCCGTTTTTGCACGGAGGATAAAAGATGCCAAGCTATAAAGTCGGACGTGTAGCCGAGGATATAAAGCGGGAGCTTGCGTATATAATAAGAGAAATAAAGGACCCGCGGGTGACAGGTATACTGAGCGTTGTGAAGGTTGATTTAACTAACGACTTATCATATGCGAAGGTGTATATCAGCGCTGTTGAGGGCTATGACACGGCGAAAAAGTCGGTAGAAGGATTAAAGCATGCCACACCATTTATAAGGGGTCGGCTGAATGAAAAAATCCGGCTGCGCAAGATGCCGGAGCTTAAATTTATAGCAGACGATACGGTGCAGTACGCCGAAGATATATCGAAGATTATAGACAGCCTGCATGAAAAGGAAGCAAAAGGCTCAGACAAACCTAACTAAATATATCGCGCGGTAAGTTTAAAACTTTAAGCAGATAAAAGGGCAGACAAGTCTGCCCTTTTGTGCTAAAATAAAGGCAGCTGCCAATTAATGTGTTAATTTTTCTAAAATAGGAAACTTATATTGTTTTATACTGCGCCGCTTTTTGATTTGGCAGAAATCTGCCCGCGATACGCATATAAATCAGCAGCGGTTCAGTCGGTAAAGTTAATTTACATTTAAGGGTGAAAAATATGTCAGGATTACAATCGGCAATAAATTATATAAAAGAGAACGATAATTATTTAATACTTATGCATGCATCCCCCGACGGCGACACCATAGGCACTGCCTGCGGACTATGCGGGATAATAAAAAGACTTGGAAAAAAAGCCGCCGTAGCATGCGCCGATGCAATTCCGGCGATGTATGCCGGGCTGACAAATGACATAGATAATCCGGATTTTGAGGTAAAAAACATAATAGCCGCCGACGTCGCCGATGTAAAGCTGCTTGGAGGGCTAAAAACATATGCCGGCAAAATAAATCTTTGCATAGACCACCACATGTCCAATACAGGGTATGCCGATATAACGTATGTGGATGCAGAAAGCGCGGCTGCAGCGGAGATATTATACGACATTGCCGAGCTTTTGGGGGTTAAAATAGATAAATATATAGCTGAGTGCATATATACCGGCATATCGACGGATACCGGCTGCTTTAAATTTTCTAATACAACGGCGCGTACGCATTATATAGCGGCAGAAATGCTTCAGGCGGGAATAGACGTGGGCGAAATAAACCGTCGGCTGTTTGAGACCAAAAAGAAATCTGCCGTAGAGTTAGAGCGCCTTGTGACAAATACGCTGGAGTATTATTGCGGCGGCAAGGTAGCGGTTATAACTGTGCTGCGCTCTATGTATGAGCAGACCGGCACAAGCGATGACGACATAGAGGGCATATCCGCTTTTCCGCGCCAGATAGAGGGAGTATTAGTCGGCATAACGCTTAAAGAGTCGGACGAGGGCGGCTTTAAAGCGTCGGTAAGGACGCACCCGCCTATAGACGCAGCAGAGATATGCAAGAGCTTTGGCGGCGGCGGACATCTGCGTGCGGCAGGCTGCCGTATAAAGAGCAGTGAGGCGGATGCCAAAGCCGCGCTTGTGCAAAGGGCAGAAGAGTTGCTTTCACAGCAGGGCATAACCGATTAAAGCTGTGTATGGAGCAGATGCGCTCGATACTTAAACATATCATGAAGTATTGTGAAGCGACGCCGACCCATTTCCAGCAAAACCGTGCGGTCTCGCCGCTTGCCGAAACGCTGCCTGATAAATTTAGTCTGTGTACGGCGCCGCTTATTTCGCTTAAAAGAGCAGTCTGCGAATAGACTGCATATAAGCAAAATATCGCACATTCTTATAAGCATTGGCTTAAAAGATAAATTTAAGCCATGCGGTCCGCTTTAACCGGCAGCTTTTTACAGTAATCCATATCTTAGGAGAAAGTATGAACGGATTTCTTATAATAGACAAGCCCGAGGGCTGGACTTCGTTTGACATTGTGGCAAAGGTGCGGCGCATTACGGGAATAAAAAAAATAGGTCATACCGGCACGCTTGACCCAATGGCAACAGGTGTTATGGTGCTTATGCTTGGCCGCACGGCAAAGCTGCTGAATTATCTGCAGGATACAGATAAGCGCTACACTGCGTCGGTAAAACTGGGGGCGAGAACCGATACGCTTGATAAAACCGGCAGTATAGTTGCAACTTCTCAAAGGTCTGTGAATATAGGCGACATAAAGCGCGCAATGGCGAAGTTTATAGGTGAAATAGAGCAGGTGCCGCCAATGTACTCTGCCGTTAAAAAGGACGGCGTTCGCCTTTATGATTTAGCCAGGCAGGGCAAAGAGGTGCACCGAGAAAAGCGTAAAGTAAGGATTAACAGCATAAATCTGCTTTCGTTTGACGAGCAAAACCAGCGGCTGATACTTGACATAGACTGTTCATCAGGTACGTACATACGCACTCTTGCGGACGACCTTGGCGAAATACTCGGCACATATGCCCATCTCTGCGCTCTGCGCCGAACATCCGCCTGCGGATTTGACGAAAATGTCAGCGTAAAAATAGACGATATAAGCGCATCAGAGCCGTTTAAACATGTAATAGCGGCGGATACGGCCTTTAAAAGCTGCAGCGCCGCATATGTGAGCCCGGCTCAGTCGGTCAGGCTTATAAACGGCGGCTGGCTTGATATAAATAGAGTGGATATAAAGGACAGCAGCATGTCAGAGCTTGTCCGTATATATGACGGCGATGGCTTTTTAGGGCTGGGAAATGTTGATATTAAAAACGGCAACCTAAAACCAGCGTGTATTATAAGAATATAACTCTGCCGTTTATGATTAAAGTTCGCAGCGGAATTTGTTAAGCAGAAATATAAGTCTTAGTTTGCAATTAAATCAAAAAGGCAGTTAATTTAGTTTTATCGGGTGATATTATTGGAAATATATAGGGATATTTTCGGCCCATATGACGACAGAGGCTTAAGCCTCGCGCTGGGGTATTTTGACGGGGTACATATAGGCCATCAGCAGGTGATAAAGTCTGCACTTCGCTGTAAAGATGAAATGAAAACGGGTGTGCTCACTTTCAGCAGCCATCCGCTCTTGACGATAAATGGCAGCGCGCCGTCGGAGATAATAGACACAGAAGAAAAGGAAAATATAATAGAGAGTATGGGCGCAGACTGCATGTATGTGCTTGACTTTGCTTCGGTGAGGGAATATACAGCTGCGGATTTCATTGATATTTTAGCAAAAAGGCTGAATATAAAGATGATAAGCTGCGGCAAAAATTTTTCCATAGGTTCTGACCGTGCGGGAAGCGACGAACTTGCAAAAATATGCAAGCGCCGCGGCATAAATCTGTCGGTGAGCGATATTATGACGTATAACGGCCTTTCTGTATCCTCCACAAGAATAAGAGAAGCGGTGAAAGAAGGGGACATGCTGCTTGCAAATAGCATGTTGGGCCGTCCGTTTGGATTTAAGGCAGAAGTAATAACCGGCGATAAGCGCGGACGCAGCCTTGGCTTTCCGACAATAAATCAGAAATTTCCCAATAACATTGTGCTGCCGAAATACGGGGTGTATATATCGCTGATAAATGTAGACGGGAGCTGGCTGCCGGGAGTTACGAATATAGGGCTTCGCCCAACCTACAGCGTAGATTATCCGCTTTCTGAAACTCACATAATCGGCTACAGCGGCGATTTATATGGAAAAACGATAAAGCTGCAGCTGTTTGACTTTTTGAGAGAAGAGCGCAAATTTAACAGTGCGGATGATTTAGTAAACACAGTTAATACCAATATAGCGCAGGCAAAGCAGTGGTATGAAAATCATTATGACTGCAGTGCTGGGATAAAAAAATAATGATTTAAATGCGTTAATAATTTAATCAGCAGGTGTACAGTATAGCTTACATAAGTGTTTAATACCGGATTAGCTTGACAATTGGACTAAGCATATCGCATCATCAATGCCATGATTATATGCATACGGCATCAATCGGTCGGCCAAAGCTTCTCTAATTAGATATACTTTACTGTTTATTATGATTTTGATTTATAAAAGCCGGTCTTTTTTTGAAGCACTTTTTATAATGCTTTTTCATCTATCCATAGCTTTACTGAAAATCTTTAGTCCAAAAGATAACAATACATCAGGCCGATATTTTTATATCGGCCTGATGTATTGTGTTATATGTTGAAACATTTATTTGAAGATTTGTACAGTTAAAAAACAAACTCAGCGAGGCAAATGCAAAAATAAGAATTTATACATTATTCAAAGCTGCAACGTTTTAACTGTGGTGCGATAACAACTGGTTAAATCTCTATAGATTCAACTTCTGATATGTCGTGGTGAAGATTCATCAAATCCTCACGGCTGTAATTTTTAGGCAGTTGTACGTTGATTTCAACGTCTATTTCGCCATTTTCTATGCTTTCTGTTTTAAAATTCAAGATTGTAATATGATTATCATGGAACCATTGTTTTAATTTTGTTATGGCGTCACTACTGTAATTCATATGTATAGAGATATGGTCTGCGGTTATACTGCGGAAAATACGGAACTTTTTGTGCAGCAGAAGCTGGATAAATATAATAAGCACCGTAGAGCATATACCCATAAAATACATGCCTGCGCCAATTGCCATTCCGACGCCGGACGTGGCCCAAATTCCAGCTGCGGTGGTTAGACCGGTAACAGACTGGCGATGAATAAAAATCATACCTGCTCCGAGAAAGCCGATGCCGCAAACAATCTGCGCCGCCACACGGGACGGGTCGAGGCTGATATCTTCATGTTCCAGCAAATCGAAAAATCCATATTTAGAGATAATCATCATCAAAGCAGAGGCGAGACAAACGATGAAGTGGGTGCGAGGTCCGGCGTTCTTCATCCTGTTTTTGCGCTCATAACCGATAAATCCTCCGCATAATCCCGCCAATACAAGCCTGCCTAAAAATTCGAGCTGTTCAAGCATATATGGTACAAATTCCTCATTCATTTTGTCACCTCCTTATTGTTATATGCGGACTGTAAAGTTAAATGAAAGTTGAGGACCCGTCAGCCCAGATGGTACAATGG
>USGR01000005.1 GCA_900554165.1 uncultured Oscillospiraceae bacterium
GATTTAAGAAGAAAAATAAAAAATTTTTATTTTTATAAAATCTTAAAAAACTGCATGAATATTATGTTTTTAAGGATTTTAGTTGAAAAATAGGAGCAACAATTATACTTGTTGTTCTTGATTTTTCGACTTTTTTTGATATATTATTACAGTGCATTTTGTTTCTTTACAAGATGTATATTCAACACAAAAATGCCGAACGCTTTAATCAGCATTCGGCATTTTTGTCTGATTATAATATTTAGATGTTACACGATAACAAAGTGTCATCATACTGTCGCTTAAATGAACATTTTCAATAGGAATTTCCGGATGCATAACTGAAAGGTCATAGTGGCTGAAATTCCATATACCTTTTATTCCAAGAGATATAAGCTGGTCGGACAAATCCTTTGCGGCATCCTTAGGTACGCATAACACAGCGATTTGCGGTCTGAGCTCGCGGCAAAAATCGTCAAGGCTGTCAATATGTCTTACCGGCAACCCCCTTACAAGCTGGCCGCATATTGCTTCTTTATTATCAAATATACCTATAAGAGAAAATCCGCGCTTGTCAAATTCCATATGCGTAGCTATTGCGCGGCCTAAATTTCCGGCGCCTATGACTATAGTCTTAAGCGAGGCGTCAAGGCCTAATATAGACGCAATCTCTCGGTGAAGCTGCTCTACGTTATATCCATAGCCTTGCTGACCAAATCCGCCAAAGCAGTTTAAATCCTGCCGTATCTGACTGGCCGTAAGACCCATTCTGCGTGACAGCTCTTTAGAAGATATACGCTCCATTCCCATCGATTTTAAGTCGTCTAAAAATCGATAATATCTTGGCAGCCTTTTTATAACTGACATGGAAATATTCCCGTCGCGGTTCATATATAATCAAACCCTTTATAGTTTATTCATGTAATAAAGCAGGCCGAAATACGAAGCACTGCCATTAATAAGTGGACGGAATATCAGCGGTATATTAATTCAGGCATAAATAATATTTATACTAAGCATTCTCGTCCACTTTATGCAGTAAGTTTGCCGCCACGCTAAATTCGGCAGATATCGTCTGACCGACGTATCTATTTTGCGGCAAGCTTCATAGCCGTATCCATAACATAGTCGCCGAACTCGCTGCAGGTGCAGCCGGTGTCGCGCCCGGTTATGGAGATTTTCTTTTCTTCAAACATGCAGATATCAAGCGCTCTCTCAAGCAAATCCGCCTGCTTCTGATAGCCTATATGGCTGAGCAGCAGAACTGACGCGCGCAGCATTGAGCATGGATCTGCATACTTGTCTCTTCCTTCTTTAACCATACGCGGCGCAGAGCCGTGTATAGCTTCGAACATAGCATATTTCTTGCCTAAGTTCGCGCTGCCGGCCGTACCGACGCCGCCCTGGAACTCCGCCGCTTCGTCGGTAATAATGTCGCCGTAAAGATTTGGCAGTATAAATACCTTAAAATCAGTGCGGCGTTTTTCGTCTATCAGCTTTGCAGTGGTTATATCTATATACCAGTCGGTCGTGCGTATCTCAGGATAATCCTTTGCTATTTCCTGACATATCTTAAGGAACTTTCCATCAGTAGTTTTGACAACATTGGCTTTCGTTATTATAGATACGTGATCCTTGTGATTTTTACGCGCATAGTCGTACGCCATCTGAGCAATGCGGCGCGTACCCTCTGTAGTGGTGACAGTAAAGTCAATGGCAAGGTCGTCAGTGACATTAATGCCCTCAGAGCCCAAGGTATAAGAGCCCTCGGTGTTCTCTCTGAAAAATGTCCAGTCTATGCCTTTTTCCGGCACCTTTACAGGACGTACGTTTGCAAACAGGTCAAGCTCTTTCCTCATAGCGACGTTTGCACTTTCAATGTTAGGCCACTCGTCGCCTGCGCGCGGAGTAGTTGTCGGCCCCTTGAGTATAACGTGGCACTTCTTTATCTCATCGAGCACATCATCCGGGATAGCCTTGTTGTGCTTGACACGGTTTTCTATAGTAAGGCCTTCTATATCTTTAAACTCAACGCGGCCGGCCTTGACCTCGTCGCTTAGCAGGTATTTGAGCACTCTTGCCGATTCGTTCGTGATAACCGGGCCGATACCATCGCCGCCGGCCACACCAATTATGATTTTATCAAGCTTGCTGTAGTCGATATACTCCTTGCTGGCGTTTATCATTTCGACCCTTTTAAGCTGTCTTTCAAGCAGCTCTTCAAACTTTTTGCTGGCGTTTTTTATGTATTCTGTCATAAAAATAGTCCTTTCTTATTTTATATTTATAAGCTTAAAGCTAATTGAAGAAGTTATGCTTTGCTAAGATTGCCGCTGTGCCGTCAAAATCTGCTGAAAAGCGGCAGAGCAAATACTTTGCCAAACCGCCAAGCAGATGTAAAGACTGTGCACCTATCTGCACCGGCGGCGTATAATAATCTAACCAGCTGCGCTTAGATTAAAATGGAGATACTTGACACATCACCGTTTCATCAAAGACAGGCGCTTTATCTGCCGCCATACTGATATGCGTACTTTTGCCGAATATTGCGCATCTGCCGCGCCGGTGTGTCTGCGGCATATTTCATTAATACACAGCGCAGCAGACGGATTTTGACTATAAGCTCTCGGCGCTTTAACAGAAGACAAAATGCATTTGCTTAAGAATTTTTCTTTGTATAATTGAGCAGTCCGCCGGCAAGCATCATGTCTTTCTGCCTGTCGGTCAGGTCGACGATGACGTCTATATCCTTGCCGGTTGTTTTATTGTGCAGCTTAATCGAGCCGTCTTTTATACCGCTTTTTACATTGCTTAAGACAAGCTCATCGTTTAGCGAAATGCCGTCGTAATCCGCCTCATTTGCAAATGTGAGCGGAAGAATGCCGGCGTTTATAAGATTGGCCTTGTGAATTCTGGCAAATGATTTCACTATTACCGCCTTTATTCCAAGATAGAGCGGAACAAGCGCGGCATGCTCTCTTGATGAGCCCTGACCATAGTTTACGCCGCCTATAATAAATCCGCCGCCGTACTCCTTGCAGCGCTCGGAGAAATCAGGGTCAACGCTGCCGAAGCAGAACTTTGAAAGGTATGGTATATTTGAGCGATAGGGAAGTATCTTCGCGCCGGCCGGCATGATATGGTCGGTGGTTATATTGTCGCCGGTTTTGAGCACCGCGCGTCCCTCCGTCACGTCGTCGAGCGGCTGGCTCTGCGGGAAAGGCTTTATATTCGGCCCGCGCAGTATCTCTACCTTGTCCGCCTCGCCCTCCGGCGCCGGAGCATCTATCATATTGTCGTTTACCGTAAACTTATCAGGAACACTGATTTTAAGCTCGCCGCCGATAGTGGTGGGGTCGGTCAGTACGCCGGCAATAGCGGAAGCAGCTGCCGTTTCCGGGCTTACAAGGTAAATACCCGCATCCTGTGTACCGGAGCGGCCCTCAAAATTGCGGTTGAATGTGCGCAGAGATATGCCGCCGGAGTTGGGCGACTGACCCATGCCGATGCAGGGACCGCAGGCGCATTCTAAAATTCTGGCGCCGGCAGCAATAAGCACCGACAGCGCGCGGCAGTCAGCAAGCATGTTAAACACCTGCTTTGAGCCGGGAGATATGCCGAGACTTACATCCGGATGCACCGTTTTACCCTTTAATATCTCAGCAACCTTAAGCATATCGGTAAGGGATGAATTGGTGCATGAGCCTATAAGTACCTGGTCTACCTTTATAGGACCTATGTCGCTTATAGACTTAACATTGTCGGGAGAATGCGGCATTGCCGCCGCTGGCTTAAGCAAAGACAAATCTATATCTATTATCTCGTCATAATGGGCATCGTCGTCGGCATACAGCTCTGTAAAATCTTCTTCGCGGCCCTGCGCTTTTAAAAATTCACGCGCGACTTCATCCGCCGGGAAAATAGAGGTAGTTGCGCCCAGCTCGGCGCCCATATTGGTGATGGTGGCGCGCTCTGGCACAGTAAGAGATTTTACACCCTCTCCGCCGTATTCGATTATTTTGCCTACGCCGCCCTTTACGCTCATTATTCTGAGTACTTCCAAAATAACATCTTTTGCGGAAACATAGGGACGCAGCTTGCCAGTGAGATTAATGCGCGTCATCTTCGGCATATTTATATGATATTCGCCGCCGCCCATAGCTACCGCAACATCCATGCCGCCGGCGCCAATGGCAAGCATACCAATGCCGCCGCAGGTCGGAGTATGACTGTCAGAGCCTATAAGCGTCTTGCCCGGCTTTGAAAAGCGCTCAAGGTGAATCTGGTGGCAGATGCCGTTGCCGGGGCGGGAGAAATATATACCGTGCTTTTTGGCTACCGATTGTATAAAACGATGATCGTCAGCGTTTTCAAAACCCGTCTGCAGAGTATTGTGATCTATGTAAGCGACCGAGCGTTCAGTCTTAACCCGCGGAATTCCCATAGCCTCAAACTCGAGATAAGCCATGGTGCCAGTAGCATCCTGCGTGAGAGTCTGGTCGATTTTGAGACCTATGTCAGCGCCGGGTGTCATCTCGCCGCTTACTAAATGTGACTTTATTATCTTTTCAGCAATAGTGTAGCCCATGTATAATTTCCTCCTGTTAATTTATACCTTTAATTAATATATGTTATATTATCCTACAAAAGCGTCAGATTGTCAATAAATTAACTATTTTTAAGGCGATGCATATATATAATCAGTTAAATAGTTCATATATTTAACAATCATTTAAATTTTTTTGTCAATCTGACAAATAGTATGCATAAATAGTTCGTCCAAGACTTTTAAATTTGAATGGCCACAGCTTATATATAAATTACATTTTCAGAAAGCATTAGAAAAACAAAAAAGCCGTGCTCAAAAGCACGGCTAATTGTATAAAAAAATAAGCTTACGCGCTTCTTGTCACCTTGCCGGAACGTAGGCAACGGGTGCAGGCGTAAATGCGGCACGGAGTACCGTTAACTACCGCTTTAACACGTTTAATGTTGGGCTTCCACATTTTGTTTGCGCGCCTGTGTGAGTGAGAAACCTTTATACCGAACGAAGGGGCTTTACCGCAGATGTCACATTTTGCCATTTGTCTGCACCTCCTTTAAAATAATCACCAAACTTAAATAGCAAATAATATAATAACAGATTGTGTATCCTAATGCAAGTGTTTTTTTCTAATTTGAAAAAATAAGGCGGTTGTTATCATTATAATGCGAGCATAAATAAAAATAATCACCGACTGTGCAGATTTAAAAAACGAAGATATGCTCTGCATTTAACGGCAAAGGCTCGCTAAGCAATATAGCGGTATTTGTGACTCAGTCAAGCTCTGATATGCTTACATTTTTGAGTATATCATAGCACAGAAAATCACAAATGTGAATTTGAATACATTAAAAACAAAGCGTCAGTAATTATTTTTATAAAGGAATATAGTAAATAAAGCTTGATTTTTTGATTGTATTGTGGTAATATCTTACTACTGTGAACAGGTTTATGTGAAAGAGGTGACCAAGATGAAGGAAGGCATACATCCTAAATACGGTACGGCGAAGGTTAGATGCGCCTGCGGCAATGAGTTTGAAGTCGGCTCAACCAAAGAAGAGATAAAGGTTGACATTTGCTCTAAGTGCCACCCGTTTTTCACAGGTAAGCAGAAGCTGGTAGATACCGGCGGACGTGTTGACCGCTTTAAGAAGCGTTTCGGCATGGAAGAGAGCAAGTAATATTTTGCAATTATTTTTCACATGAATATTAAACAACTGTCCGTGACTGTCTTGATGGCAGTCGCGGTTTTGTTGTTGTAAAAAATTAGGCGTTAACAAAAGCTTGACTTTATGGTATAATATCGAATATAAGGGAAAATTTGCGCTTTTATATGCTAATTATCGAAAACGATACTATAGTATATGCTGAAATTGCTTTAATCGACTTAATGCAATAAAAAGCTGCATTCAACTGCGGTGGGTATTTCTTGCTCAATCGCAGCTTAAATGTATTAATGCAATATATTCAAGCTGATATTTTAATACATCTGAAAGGGTGAGCGGGCGATAGTAACTGAGTATAAAACTCCGGCGGATTTTAAGACGGCTGAATTTACCGAAAAAAAGTCTAAATTTATTGCAAGCCTTGCACCAGTGTCAGATGCAGCACAAGCAGAGGACTTTATAAATTCTGTTAAAGTAAAGCACAGAGATGCACGGCATAATGTTTATGCTTATATATTAAAAGACGGCAGGACAATGCGCTATTCAGACGACGGCGAGCCTCAGGGTACGGCGGGCCAGCCGATACTTAAAGTAATCAATTCTTTCGGCGTTTGCGACTGCGTTGTAGTGGTAACGCGGTATTTCGGCGGCATACTGCTCGGCACAGGCGGATTGCAGCGGGCTTATTCTAAAGCGGCGCAGCTTAGTCTTGAGAATTCGGAAATAGTTCAGATGAAGCTTTACCGCCGCACTATTATAAGCTGCAGCTATGATATGTACGGCAGAATAGCGTCGGTCGCCGGCGACTGCGGCGGAATAATAAACGACAGCGCCTTTACCGACAATGTAAAAATAGATGTAAATATACCGCACGACTTGGCGGATTTTTTTGCTAAGCAGATATACTCAATTACATCCGGCGGCATAATGCCGGAGTATATTGAGAGCGTATACTGCAAATACTCCGGCTGATATTCATGTATATTTACATATGCCGCCGTATTATCCTGCATATATGATTAAGAAGCATGCTCACACTTGTATGATAGCTATAGTCATCATCTGTTTTTAGAAAACATAAATTTAAAGAACTTAGGCTTAAGATTTGCGAAGGAATTATTTGCTTTTTATTATGATGACAGATAATATACAGATATAAGTATGCATAAGCCATGAAAAACACGTATTTTTGCTTTAAAGAAAATATAAGTGTATTTTTCAAAATTTAATGGATATTTTTTCATCAAAAAGAGGTATTATTGAATAAATTTCGTATAAATAAGATGAGAAAGAGGTGAATTGCAATGGAAAATTGCATAAGAGTGCGTACAGAGGAAATTGAGAGGAATTTTCTGTCTCAATTTGCCTCACTAAGCTCTGAAAGCTTAGGGCGCGCAAAGCCGGAAAAGAAGTGCGATATACGCACCGACTATCAGCGCGACAGAGACAGAATACTTCACTGCAATTCGTTCAGAAGGCTTAAGCACAAGACGCAGGTGTTTTTAGCGCCTGAAGGCGACCACTACCGCACGCGTCTGACGCACACATTGGAGGTGTCGCAAATAGCGCGTACAATATCACGTGCATTGCGTCTTAATGAGGATTTAACGGAAGCCATAGCTTTGGGACATGATTTAGGGCACACTCCTTTTGGCCATGCCGGCGAGCGTGCGCTGAACCGATGCAATGATGCCGGCTTCCGGCATTTTGAGCAGAGCGTAAGGGTGGTAGAGTTGCTCGAAAAGGGCGGCAAAGGGCTAAATCTCACAAAAGAGGTGGTAAACGGCATTGCCTGCCACACGCGCGGCGAAGAGGCCTTTACGTTAGAGGGCAGAATAGTCCGCGTTGCGGATAAAATTGCCTATATGAATCATGATATCGACGACGCTGCACGCGCCGGTGTGATAGCGGAGGGAGACATTCCAAAAGATATTTCAGAAGTGCTGGGAAATTCCAAGAGCGAGCGCATTACGGCGCTGATAAACAGCGCAATCTTGGGCAGCGACGGCAAGAATGAGATATCTCTTGGCGGAGAAGCAAAGGACGCTTTTTATAAGCTGAATGACTTTTTGTTTGAAAATGTGTACTTTAATCCAATAGCAAAGAGCGAGGAAAGCAAAGCAGAGGATTTGGTAAGCCGGCTTTTTGAATATTATGTAAATCACAAGGATGCATTTACCGGAGAATATAAGGCAATATGCGAGCGTGAGGGCGCACAGCGCGCCGCCTGCGATTACATAGCCGGAATGACTGACCGTTTTGCAATGCACGTATACAGCGACTTGTTTATACCAAAGTCATGGCAGTATTAGCGAGGCAAGATGCTAAGCAAGTGCTGATTTCATGGTTAATCGGCGGAGACCGACAAGAATATATGGCGGCAAGACGTTATGCCGAATATTTTGCAGCAGCTTCTTTTATCGCAGATGTATAAGCATAGTTAAGTGAATTTTCCATCTTTTTTAGGAGATGGACATGCTGTCGCGTTGTCATAAGAGTAATAGATTATGTTAACTTATATATTCCGCGCAGAAATGTGAATTGCAGCGGCTCTGCCGCAGACAGCGGGCTAAACTAAAGTCATATAATCGTCGTCGAGAGACGGCGATATATCGGACAATTATTTTACGTGTTACAGCTATTTTAAATTATATACAAGAGAAAAGAGGTGAAATATGAGTGCCTTTACCATATGAGTTTTTGCAGGAGCTAAAATTTAGGAACAGCATAGAAGAGGTTGTATCATCATATGTAAACTTAAAGCACAGGGGGTCTAACTTTACCGGACTTTGTCCGTTTCACAGTGAAAAGACTCCGTCCTTTACGCTATACCCTGAGAGCGGGTCGTATTATTGCTTTGGCTGCGGCGCCGGCGGCGATGTCATTACCTTTATAATGCAGATAGAAAATCTGGATTATATGGAGGCGGTGCGCTTTTTGGCGGCGCGTGCCGGAATGAGCATGCCGGAAAACATGAGAGAAGATGAAGCGGAAATACGCCGCAAGGCAAGAATTTTAGAGCTTAACAGGGCGGCCGCGAGATATTATCATTCATGTTTACTGACAAAAGCGGCAGCGGCACAGCTTAGCTATCTTAAGCAGCGCGGGCTGTCGGCGTCGACAATAAAGCGGTTTGGCTTAGGCGCGGCGCTTAAGCAGTATGACGGACTTTTAAGGCATCTTAAAACGCTGGGCTATTCGCCACAGGAGGCGGAGCGGGCAAACCTTGCAGTAAAGGGTGTAAATGGGTACAGAGATAGATTTTTTGACAGGGTAATGTTCCCGATAATCGACCTCAGAGGCAATGTTATAGCTTTCGGCGGCAGGATTTTACCGGGAGTTGAGGGGGCAAAATATCTCAACACGTCAGACACGCCGGTGTTTAAAAAGAGCAGAAACGTATATTCGCTAAACATTGCAAAAAACTCAAAGGCGGATTATTTCATTTTAGCAGAGGGATATATGGACGTAATAGCGCTGCATCAAGCTGGGTTTGACAGCGCGGTGGCGGCGCTTGGCACGGCTTTCACAGCTGAGCAGGCAAAGCTTATGTCAAGATATAAATCCTCGGTAATACTCTCGCTCGACGCCGACGAGGCGGGGCAAAAGGCGACAAGCCGCGCCATAGGAATATTAAACGATGTGGGAATAGAGGTAAAGGTGCTTAAAATACCTGGCGCGAAGGACCCGGACGAATTTATAAAGAAATTTGGAGCGGAGCGGTTTAAAGGACTTATAGAGGGCGCATCGAACGACACCGAATTCTTTTTGTTTAAGGCGAGGGAAAAGTATGACACTGATACGACCGACGGCCGTCTTGCCTTTTTGAATGAAGCGGTAAAAATACTGGCGGAAGTAAAAAATCCGTTGGAGAGGGATATATACGCCGGCAAACTTTCGGACGAGTTTGATGTGTCTAAAACCACGCTCATTTCTCAGATTAAAAGCACAGCGAACAAAAATACGCGCACTGAGCAAAAAAAAGCCGAGTCAAAAATAATAAATCCGGCATATCAGCGCGACGACGTAAATCCAGAGCGCATAACATATCCGAAAGCGGCGCACGCAGAGGAGCGGCTTATAAAAATACTTATAATGCATCCCGATTTATTTGATAAAATAACGTC
Organism: uncultured Oscillospiraceae bacterium; assembly: GCA_900554165.1. The sequence goes on from USGR01000005.1 coordinate 9,816, forward strand.
TCATATAACTGCCGATGATTTTGTGACGGATTTTAACAGAGACGTGTTTAAATCGGTTTGCAATACACTTTCAGAAAACAGCGTTTTCGACATATCCTACATAAGCGCTGATTATAATCCTGCACAAATGGGCAGAATAGTGGAAATAATGAATTCCGGTGTAAAATCCGCAGATGCAGAGGCGGAATGCGTCGATTTGATAAAGGTGATTAAATCGGAGAAATATGAAAAAGAAAGGGGAGATCCGTCAAGCTGGTCGGACAGCGATTTTGTAAACGAGATGGACAGGCTTCGTGAAAACAAAGGGGGAAATAATTAGTGGCAAACGAAAAGAACACTGAAATTTTAGAAGAGACAAAAGCGCTCGAAAACGGAAAAGAAAACGGTGATAAAACCGTTGGGAAAAATGAAGATACGTCAAAAAAAGAGTCTTATGAAAAGGTAGATGACGTTGAAGGCAATGAGGATGATCTGTCGGAAGCAGATTTTATGGATTTAGACTCTATAGAGCCGACGCATGACGAGCTTGTAATAGAAGAGCAGGAAGCGGAAGAATATGAAAACGACGTAACGAATGTTGACGGAGTAACTCTTGACGACCCAGTTAAGCTTTATTTGAAAGAAATAGGCCGTGTTCCGCTGCTCTCGTCTGATGAAGAAATTGACCTTGCAATGAGGATAGTAGATGGTGACAAAGAAGCTAAAAAGCGTCTTACAGAGGCGAATTTAAGGCTTGTTGTCAGCATAGCAAAAAGATATGTCGGCAGAGGCATGCACTTTTTAGACCTTATACAGGAGGGAAATGTCGGACTTATAAAAGCAGTAGAAAAGTTCGACTATACAAAGGGCTTTAAATTTTCTACGTATGCTACATGGTGGATACGTCAGGCAATAACTCGAGCGATAGCCGACCAGGCGCGTACTATCAGGATTCCCGTGCATATGGTGGAAACTATAAACAGGCTTAAAAAGGTACAGAGCCAGCTGCTGCACGAAAACGGCTATGACCCTTCTGAAGAGCAGATAGCGGAGGTAATGAATCTTCCTGTAGAGCGCGTTCGCGAAATAATGCGTGTAGCGCAGGAGCCGGTCTCAATGGAAACACCGATAGGTCCTGAGGAGGACAGCCGGCTGATGGATTTTATAAAGGACGAGGATGCAATGGCGCCTGACGAGGCGGCGCTTAAAACAATAACCAACGAGGATATTGACAGTGTTCTTAAAACGCTTACGCCAAGGGAAGAAGCCGTCATAAGGCTGCGCTTCGGACTCGAGGACGGCAGATGCCATACCTTGGAAGAAGTCGGTATGGAATTCCACGTCACACGTGAGCGCATACGCCAAATAGAGGCAAAGGCGCTCAGAAAGCTGCGTCACCCGGTACGCAGCAATAAGTTTAAGGACAAATAATTTTATATTTATAAAATTTAAACAATTCTTTCCATTACATATATAGATGCCAAAAGCGAATATTAAAATTATAAACTGCAATATAATTGTAATATTAACGCTAATTATAGGCTTGACTAATCGGTTAATGTGCTTTTATAGGTTTTTGAATTTAAGCTTAAAATATATTTTTCATGTTTTAAATTAGTATTCCTATATTTGCATAATTGTTTGCATAGCAAATTTATATTTATGTAAACTTGATTTTGTATTATAAACTCAAGTGCAAGCCTTTTTATAACCGCGGTGTCGGAGGAAATGTAATGGATTATGACAAAGAAACAATGCTAAGCTCAGAAAATTCTGATGAAAATAGCAGAATATTGCCAAAACAGCCGTTAGAAATATCGGACGGCAAAAGGGAAGATGCAAAGGAAGCAAAAGCTCTTTATAATGAGCTTAGAAAAGATGGCATAGATATAGAAGAGCTCTCAAAAGATGAGGCAGAAGATATTGACGTGGAAGAAGAGGGCGAGTATATATCTTCCGAAATAAGCGATACAAATAATTCCGTAAAGGCATATCTCAAAGAAATAGGCGGCTCAAGGCTTTTGAGTGCAGAGGAAGAAGAGGCTCTTGCCAAGCGTATAGAAAAAGGCGATGAGGAAGCCGAGCATGAGCTGGCAAAGGCAAATCTTCGATTGGTAGTAAGCATAGCAAAACATTATGCAAACTTAGGCTTACCGTTTACCGATTTAATACAAGAGGGAAATGTTGGGCTTATAAAGGCGGTAAAAAAATATGATTACCGTAAAGGATTTAGATTTTCAACATATGCCACATGGTGGATACGCCAGGCAATAACCAGAGCGATAGCCGACCAGGCTCGTGCTATAAGACTGCCAGTGCATGCAGTAGAGGTAATAAATCGTATGGTAAGAGTAAGGGCAGCCTTTTTAGCAGACAACGGCCGTGAACCCAGTATGGAAGAATTATCTAAAATAATGAATCTTCCTATTAAGCGGCTTAAAGAAATAATAGAGATGGACAAAGACCTCATATCGATAAATACCCCTGTAGGCGATGACGAAGAATCGCAGGTTGGCGATTTTATTACGGATGAAAGAAATAATACATCCGGCGAAGTGGACAACAAGTTGCTTAAAGAGGATTTGCTTAAGGCAATAGATAAGCTGAGCGATAGGGAAGCGACAATACTCAAAATGAGATATGGTTTAGATAATGGAAAGATGCACACGCTTGAAGAAGTGGGAAGATACTTTAATATTACGAGAGAGCGCGTAAGGCAGATAGAGATAAAAGCGCTGCGTAAGCTTAGACGGACAAAGACTACGCATGGTAGGCTTATAGATTATATGTAGCATTAAATATATGCTGTTTACGGATGTGTTATAGGGAAAAATAAAACGAAAAGATAATAAAATATTGAATGACGCAAAATTTGTGATAAAATAATATTTAAATCCAGTTTTTCTATGGAGGAAAATAGTATGCAGCTAAACTTGGAAACGGATTATGCAATAAGACTGGTCAGTATTCTTTGCGAAAGCAAGGAGCGTATAAGCGCGTCTGAAATTGCCAAGCGCACGGGCGTAACGCTTAGATTTTCGCTAAAGATACTCGGCAAGCTGGCGCAGAGCGGCATAGTAAAATCATACAAGGGTGCAAATGGCGGATATGTGCTAAATAAAGCTCCAAAAGACATATCGCTGCGCGAGGTTGTAACGGTTATGCAGGGACCGATTGAGATTAATAAGTGTACTAAATCGGACGAGCTTTGTACAAATCCTAATAGTGCGGAATGTAGTTTCCGTGCATTTTTTGCGCAGCTATCTAAAGAAATAAACGATAAAATGGAAAAAATGAGATTTGCCTAAATTGAAATAGGGTATTTGCTGTGCTATAATAATCTGGTACGCTATAAAATGTAAGACTTAACTGAAAAAGTGTTTGCTTATTGGCTGACATCGCAATATAGCTTTTATCGATTAAGCTGGTAGATGCTTATTAAATAACATTATCTATTTGGAAATATATAAATTGTGGCGATAGGATACATAGGTAAGTTCATTTTTAGTACGTTTATCTCAATTAAAACAAGCTTTTAGCGGTAGAAAATTTATACCAAGATAAAGCTTGTTTAGCAATAATAAAAATAAATTCGGCATTTATCAATTGATTAATTGGCACAAGCCTTTTAAATAACAGCCATATATACGGCGGATAGGAGAATACATATGAAAATAGACGTTACGTTAACGAAACATCCTAAGGAGAAGCCGGCAGATGAGTCCAAACTAAGCTTTGGCAAACTGTTTACCGACCACATGTTTATCATGGATTATGATGAGGGCGAGGGTTGGCATTCACCGCGCATAGTCCCATACGGCCCGATAGAGATAGAGCCTTCTGCGATGTGTCTGCACTATGGCCAGGAAGTATTTGAGGGACTTAAGGCGTATCATACGGCCGACGGCAGGAAGCTGCTTTTCAGACCAGACAGAAATATGGCGCGTATGAACATCTCAAACGAAAGGCTTTGCATACCGAAAATTGACGAGGAGTTTGGAGTAGAAGCTATTAAAAAACTCGTTGAGGTCGATAAGGACTGGATTCCGACGGCTAAGGGAACTTCTCTTTACATACGTCCGTTTATTTTTGCAGTTGACCCGATGATAGGCGTGCATCCGGCAAAGCATTTGAAGTTTATAATTATTCTCTCTCCGGTTGGTGCTTATTATCCAAAGGGAATTGACCCGGTTGATATATATGTAGAGACAAATTATGTCCGCACTGTCCGCGGCGGCATGGGCTTTGCAAAGACGGCGGGAAATTATGCCGCATCTCTTAAAGCGCAGGATGAGGCTGAGAAAAAGGACTTTACTCAGGTGTTATGGCTTGACGGCGTAGAGCGTAAATACATTGAGGAAGTCGGAACCATGAACGTCTTCTTTATAATAAACGGTAAGGTTGTAACGCCTTCACTCGACGGCGCAACTCTCGCCGGTATAACGAGAATGTCGTCTATGGAGCTGCTGAGAAAATGGGGCTATGATGTTGAAGAGCGCAGAATATCGATAGACGAGGTGGCTGAGGCTGCTGCTGCCGGACATCTTGACGAAGCTTTCGGCACGGGTACTGCTGCGGTAATATCGCCTATAGGCAAGCTTTGCTGGCACGATAAGGATATTGTTATAAACGGCGGAAAGATAGGACCGATAACCCAGCGGCTGTACGATACTCTGACGGGCATACAGTCCGGCGAGCTTGAGGACGACATGGGCTGGACGGTAGAAATATAAACGAAATGATGTTATAGTGTTTTTGCATCTGGACAGATATGTCCAGATGCTTTTTTGTTGTAGGGTATGTATAGAAACATGGCGGTAGCTTTGATGTAATATAGAGTGATGCAGGCCGATAATCGGAAACATAGTTCTTATTTATAAAGCAAGAATATGTAGCGCATACGTTTATTCATGGAAGGTAAATGCATGTAAGAGAGAATGTTCAGTACATCTTGATATGTTTACGGTTGGTAATTATTAGATTTGCTAAGTCACAGGCTAAGCAGGCATCCTTGAGTATAAAAAATAAAGGTGGAGTAAATTTAAAAATAAACATATAATAAATAATACTTTTAAT
>USGR01000006.1 GCA_900554165.1 uncultured Oscillospiraceae bacterium
ATTCATATATTATTGCTGTTCACAACGCGTCCGGCAGCACCCTTCGGCATTCCTATTATAAAATATTTTATATTTCCGGCGCGCGCTTCCCGCACAGAGATTTTGGCGCGGCTGAATATTGCCATAAGTTTGGACATTAGTCCACCAAGCGCGCTCTTTTTTTGAGCCTGCACCGTATTCAGCACTACAAACACGGTGAAAATCACCCCACATTCATTGATAATATATATGCGTGCGGGATTTAAATATTTCTAAAAGGGAAAACTTTATTAACTTTCTAAATTATAAAAGCAAAAAGATACATATTTGTAAAGAGTATGTGGAACAAAGCGTGTATAATATTGCTAAGACGTCCTATATTATTTATGTGCAATTGTTTAACAAAAGGGACTTGGATGTAGATTTAAAAGACTCGAAGAGACTTTTCTTAATTGACAGTATCTGCATGTACTGATATAATATGTAAAATAAAGGTTGGAAATAAAAGTAAAAAGCTTTGCCAAAAAAGTGAGGGTGTGTAAAAAACGTATGAGCAAGAGGGAAGGGCAAAAACTCCGGCCTCTTAACCCTGCCGCGGCTATATTAATGATATTGTTTTCGGCAATTTTATCATTTTGCACAGAGGCTTATATTGTAATTTGCAGCGGAATAATTCAGGGCGTAAATGGCTATAAAGAATATATTTCTAAATTAATAGAGCACTTAAGCGCGGCACATTTAGTGGCATTTTTTGTTATAATAGCATTTGTTTGCTTTATGCTTTACTTTTTTGGCAAGCAGATAGGCAACTTTATATATAAATTCAGATGGCCTATAGGCATAGGCGTAATAATATTAGCGGTAATTTTTGAAATAAGCGGGTCGTCAATAGGGCTTTGGAAAGATTTTATGCCCGACAGTGTGGTAACGGACGACGGTGTTATATTAGGTCAGAGCAGGGCTGTACGTTCAGACGAATGGGCGGTTCACACCCCTATGACGCTATCGCAGTATTATAGCGATTTTTCCGTATTTAGCGATATATTCCGCGGCAGCAGTACGGACATGTATATGGTGTATGGGCAGCCGGTTATGGACTGGTCGATAATTTTCCGCCCATTCCAAATTGGATATTTATTTTTAAGTCCGGCAAAGGGAATGGCCTTTTATTGGGTAGGCAAGCTGGTAGTGCTTATTCTTGTCTCCTTTGAAATGGGCATGCTAATAACCAAGAAAAATAAACTTCTGTCGCTGACTTATGCGGCAATGGTGGCGCTTGCGCCTGTTGTCCAGTGGTGGTTTGGCGCCAATTCTTTCCCTGAAATGCTCATCTACGGACAGGGTATAATACTATGCGTAGCGATATATATGGAGACGACCAAATACTGGCAGAGGATACTTTGCGGTTTGGGCTTTATTATAGCCGGCGGGTCTTACTTACTGGTAATGTATCCCGCATGGCAGATACCGTTTTTCTATGTGTTCCTGCTTATCGGCATATGGGTAATAATAGAGCGCCGCAAGGAATTTAAATTCAGTGCGAAAAAGGATATACCGATAATAGTCGGCAGCGTGGCAATAATGGGCGCGTGCATTATTGCTATACTGCTCCGCTCATGGGATACGATACAGGCGGTAATGAACTCTGCCTATCCTGGGCATAGGGTCGAGATAGGCGGCAACGGCTTATCGCTGTTATTTAAATATCCCGGTAATGTATTTTTGCCGATTGACGATGCAGGGCTTACATCTAATCAGTCGGAGATGTCAAGCTTTTACAGTCTTTTCCCGATGGGCGCTATATTATCGCTGCTTGTTTTGTTTAAAGATAAGGTAAAGGACAAGCTTCTTATTTTCATGTGGACGCTGCAGGTGTTTTTCGGAATATACGTCGTACTGGGATTTCCAGAATTTCTTGCAAAAATCACTCTGCTCAGCAATTCACAGGCAATACGCACAGTAATAGCGTTATCATTTGTTAATGTAATAATGCTGATACGTTCAATTGCCATACGTAAATCCGGCATAAAGCTGTATGTGGCGCTGCCTGTAGCTGCCGTCATGGCAGTGGCAATGACATATTACAGCAAACGTCTGACTTATGGAGAATATTTTAACTATCTATATGTTGCCATAAGCATAGTGATACTTGCGGTGCTGTTTTTCCTTGCACTGCGCGAAAGCAAACGCATGCAGACGGTATTTTGTGTTGCCATGTGCCTGACAATGCTGCTTGTAGGAGGATTAGTAAATCCGGTGCGCAGCGGCCTTGGCGTAATAGATGATAATCGCTTAAGCCAGGCCATACGTCAGATAGAACAGACTGACGACGGAATATGGATAGCAGAGAGCGGATCGTGGGTAGAAGGCAATTTTATTGCAATGAACGGCGGTTCGGTAATAAATTCAACAAATACTTACTGCAATACAGAAATGTGGTCAAAAATAGATCCGTCTGGTCAGTATGAGGAAATATATAACAGGTATGCTCACATATCAATAAGTCTTATAAAGGATACACCTACTACTATTGAGCTTGTGCAGCCTGATTTAATACAGCTTAATCTTAATATAGACGATTTAGAACTCCTTGGTGTAAAATATATTTTAACACCGAGAGAGCTTGAGGAGTTTAACAGCGAGGAATGTAGCTTTGTTAAGGTAAATAATGAGCCGGATTTCAGCAGAAGGATATACGAGGTGCAATATGGAGAGCAATAATCAGACAGCGAAAGTAAGGGTAAAGAATGTAGCAATACCTATAATAAGCTTTCTAATGGCTGTTTTCGGTACATGGGGGCTTAGCATTGGCTATATAACAAGCTCAGGGCCGCTGATAAATTCCGCAAGTGTGTTTTCTTTGCTGTGGTTTATAATATTTGCCGTAATGTTCTGGGCCGCGCTTATATCAATAAGCTTTCGCGACGTGGTGATATGCGGGGTATTCGGCGGAATATTCGCGGCGTTTACATGTGTCGGAGCAGCGTTTACAGCGCTTGGCACAGTGCCGCTTCACGAGCCATATTTATATATAAACATCATAGCGACGGCATTTGTAATGGCGGCGATTCTGCGTATACTATTTGTAATTGGGCCATATGTAAAGAACTGGTTATATAAGTCGGATAAATGTAAAATTCTCAGCGGCCGGCTGGAAAAGCCGGGCAAGGGTATGTTTTTTATATTTTTCGGGCTTATACTTGTCTTATGGATACCGGCATTTTTAGCACTGTTTCCGGGCTTTTTAAGCTATGATGGCCCGGCCCAGCTGGCGCAAGTCTTTATATATAAGCAAATTGATGCTCACCAGCCGGTGGTACACACGTATTTTCTGGCGTTGTGCTTTAAACTTGGCAGCGCTTTATTTGGCTCATATGAAGCGGGACTTGTTATACATTCGATAGTGCAGGCGCTTGTTGTTGCCGGAGCATTTGCATATATGGGAATATTCCTATGCAGGCATAGGATACCAAAGCTTTTAATAATAATATCTTTGCTTTTTGTTGCCATTAATCCGATAATACAGGTATTTGTATTTACTACAACCAAGGATGTACTGTTCAGCGCATTTTTACTGCTGCTTATTATGTTTACGATTGACTATATAAGTCAACCGGATAAGGTTGCAGGCAGTCCATGGCTGATGGTAAGATATGCAGTAACAGTAATTTTAATGGCGCTTATGAGAAAGCAGGGAATATATATTTTTATAATAGCTGTGCCTTTTTTAATCTGGATAGGGCGCAAGCATTTTATAAAGCTTGGGGCTACGTTTATAGCGTCAATACTAGCTGTAATGATTTTTTATGGTCCAATATCCAACGCGCTGGGGATAATTCCTGGTACTTCAAGAGAAATGCTAAGCGTGCCAATGCAGCAAATAGTGCGTGTAATAAATACTGCTCCTGAAAGCGTAACGGAAGAACAAAAAGAGGTAATAAGACGCTACATTCCAGAAGAGGTATGGGATGATTATATACCTGAGATTTCAGACCCAGTAAAGCATCTATTTAATAGCGGTGAATTTGAAAAGGACCCAGTAAGCTTTATAAAAATATGGCTGGAAATAGGACTTGAACATCCTAATATATATGTAGACGCCTTTGCATATCTTACAGATGCATATTGGTATCCAAGCGTAGAAACCAATCATTATTGGAGCCGGCTGGACTTTTTCCATGATATACTTGATGAAATACCAGTAAAGCAACACAGCCTTTTCCCAGCCTATTATGATTATTTAATGAAGGTTGGACAGGATTCTTTGGGAAATATCCCGATTCTTTCGGCGACAGTGAGCAATTATATGCCAGTTTGGGCGACGCTTTTATGCATAGCGGTTATCTTTAGACAGCGAAAATTTTCACTTCTTATACCGCTTGCAATTATAGCGACGCTTATAGGCAGCTTATTTCTTGGACCTGTTGCCTGCATAAGATATACGCTGCCATTGCTTATGTTGTGTCCGCTGCTTATGGCACTGCCGTTTATAAAGGGAAAGCGATATAAGATTCATGGCAAAGCGCTGGAGATATTCCGGTTTGCAGCGACCGGCGTTATCTGCTTTGCTTTGGACTGGGGCACGATGATGCTGATGATGAAGCTGACGTCTCTGCCTGATTGGATATGTATAGCAGCAGGATTTATTCTTTCTGTAATTTTAAATTATATTATATGCGTTGTTTGGGTTTTTGAAGACGCTGGCAAGCAAAATGTGGCGTCTCAAGTGGTGTTTTTGGGCTCAAGTATAATAGGATTAGGACTTACAGAGCTGTTTATGCTGATATTTATGCAGTTCATGCCGGCATCTATTGCAAAGATAATAGTAACGCTTATTGTAATGGTATGGAATTATGTAGCGAAACGATTTGCACTATACCGCATAAGACCGTATTTTGATAAAAAGAAAGGATGAATATTTTTATGAAGACGGCTGTATTGATACCATGCTATAATGAGGCCAAAACGATAAAAAAGGTTGTAGAGGATTTTAAGCAGGCACTGCCTCATGCAGACATTTATGTATATGATAATAACTCCACGGACGGAACAGACGAGATTGCGAGAGAAGCCGGAGCGATTGTCAGGTATGAGCATAAGCAGGGCAAAGGCAATGTGGTTCGTGCAATGTTCAGGGACATTGACGCCGATTGCTATATCATGACCGACGGCGATGACACTTACCCGGCGTCGTTTGCGCCGCAGCTTGAAAGGCTCGTGCTGCAGGAAGGTGCCGACATGGCGGTCGGCGACAGGCTGTCGTCAACATATTTTACAGAAAACAAGCGTCCGTTCCACAATGTAGGTAATGTACTGGTAAGAGGGCTGATAAATTTGCTATTTCGCTCAAAGCTGCACGATATTATGACGGGCCTGCGCGGATTTAGCAGAGACTTTGTAAAGTCGTTCCCGGTTGTCTCCAAGGGCTTTGAAATAGAGACAGAGATGACAATATTTGCTCTTGACAATAATTTCCGCATAGTGGAGGAGCCGATTGAATATCGCGACCGTCCCGAAGGCAGTGAGTCTAAGCTTAACACCTACTCTGACGGATTTAAGGTTATTACAACTATCGGACGTTTGTTCAGGGATACTAAGCCGTTTGTTTTCTTTGGGCTTATATCGCTGATACTTGTTATAATATTTTTAGCTTTTTTTATACCAATACTTGTAAGCTTTATAAGGACAGGGCAGGTGCTTCAATTCCCGACGCTCATAGTAATAAGCGCGCTGGGCGTTGTGGCGATACTCAACTTCTTCTGCGGAATAATACTGTCGGTGCTTAAAAAGCAGTATAGAGACAATTTTGAGCGTCATTTATATTTAATAAGAATGCTTAAGGATAAAAAGATAGACGATTAATTGCGTAATAATAGTAGTAAAGCTTAAACGCCGTATACACTTTAAATTAAAGTGAATGCGGCGTTTTTATTTTCTGCTAGCGTCAAATAAAAATCCTGAAAGAAGAGGGAATAAAAACCTTTTAAAAATTTAGATTTTGCAGATAACAGTATTATAAGCAGCGAATATATTTAACTTGAAAGGTATGTCGCTTTCATGTCAAAACCGTTTACGAGTATTAATTATGGAATATACTTATGCTCGATAAGAGTTTAAACGTCAAGCCGATATCAGAACTTTAATGTTATATGCAGGCTGCCGCTTCAGTACCGGCCGCAATCCACATGCTTAAATAAAGATATCAAGAAATCCCAGACCATCGAATTGCGTCATCTCTCAGCCTTTTTATAGTGCTTAACGCTACTTACAATATACTCAAAGCGCCAACGCTCGGCTTCAAGAGGAGCATTGTATATAAAATGCAAAATGCCGAGCAATAGCGGCGGCAGGAAGATGGGAGTATTTTTGGCTTACAAATTTAGTTGAATTTACTTATATAGATAATCGCTAAAAATAAATATACAGCATAAGTTGCTGCTTGCTATCTTACAGGAGTGTAGTCTATAACCGACTCCTCATCAGTAGCTTCTAATTTAAATATTACTGGGCGCAGCCCATCGTTGCAGCTGCAGATTGCAACGCCCGGCTTTCTAATCCAGTCTCCATAATAAAACAAATCGTTTCCGGCACCATGCGCAAGGGCAAAAACGTATTGATAAATTGCCTTCCAAGCCTCGTCGCAAAAGCCGTCGGGCTTTGCGTAGTCGGCAAAAAATACCTGTCCGGCTTTTAGCATTGGACAGGCGGTAAGGCCGTTTACACCGTATTCCTCAGCAAGCTCTTTGTCAAGAGTCGTTTTAAGAACAGTAATTTTTACCTTTTTCACTGTCAACACCTCCAATAAAAAATTAAAACTAAGACCGGTCGTTGACACAGCCTTAGCTTATTAATAAATTTTGATTTCAGCTATGCCGTCAAACGACAAAAACATTGCTCGCACATGTCAAAAGCTTTGCCGCCGTATAAATATTGCCGGATTGTTGACGGACTATCGGCATGTAGAGGAATAAAGCGCTAATTTTTATCAGTTTCCAGCGCGTTAATAACAGCACGGATTTCCTCAAGGCTTTTATCCAGTTCGGCTCCGGCGGCACGGCTTTCCAGCTTAAGCTTTATTACCGCACTTTCAGCCGCCTTGGCATTAATCTGAAGTGAAGACAGCCTATCATTTGATGCTTGCTCAATTAATTTTGCCTGTTCTTTTGCGTCGGATATAATCTTTTGCGCAGTTTTTTGAGCATCTATAATTATCCTTCCGGCTTTGCAGCTTATTTCTTCATCACTTAGCTCGCGGCTTTCATTGTGCAGCCGATTAATCTCTTCTTCCAGCTGCGCCATTCTTTCTTTAAGCGCCTTGTTTTCAGCCGAAAGAGTCTCTGTCTTTAATCGTATAAGCTCATTAATCTGTGCCTTTACCATTTCTTTTTTTGCCTTTTGGCTCATAATATCGTTGCCCATACTTCCTCCACACTAACGGCGCCGCCGAATTTATATTAACGTGCTGCTTTAAAATTGATTTTTTATAAAAACACATAGCGGCTGCATAATCAAATACACTATTTTGATAAATGCATATACATACCGGTCCTTTTATTTGATGCAGATTTTCGACAATTATAATTGGCTTAGCCAAATCGGACAAAATATACACTCTAAAGCGAAAATTGCCAGAAATTTGTGCTGCCCAGTCAAAGGCACATTCTACAGAAAAAGCCGGCTAAATTAATATACGGATTATCGATTTGCCGCCGTATTGCTAAAGAGCAAAAATATTTTTACTGATATGCATCTTAAAGATAAACCAGCAATAATTTATCTTATTTGGCCGTTGCCGTAAATTAAATATTTTGTACATGTAAGCGCATCTGCGCCCATTGGGCCGCGAACAAGAGACTTCTGCGTCGCTATTCCTATTTCCGCGCCGAGCCCAAACAATTCGCCGTCAGTAAAGCGGGTAGAAGCATTTACATACACAGCGGCGGCGTCGATGCTGTCAAGGAATTTTTGCGCATTTGCATAATCTTTTGTCACAATAGCCTCGCTGTGCTTTGTATTATACTTATTTATGTGCTCTATCGCCTCATCAACCGATGCGACTACTTTAACAGCTAATATATAATCGTTATACTCAGTGTAATAATCCTCGTCAGAAGCGGGAACAACCGCGCTGCCGAGCAGTTTTATCGTCTCAGGACAGCCGCGAAGCTCCACGTTGCTTTCATCCAGCTTTGCCTTAATTGTGGGCAGCGCTGCGGCGGCTATATCCTTATGAACCAGCAGCGTCTCCGCGGCGTTGCAGACGGATGGGCGCGACGTCTTAGCGTTGTTTATAATATCAGCCGCCATATCGACGTCGGCGTTATAATCAACATATACATGGCAGTTTCCAGCGCCGGTTTCGATGACGGGCACCGTTGCATTTTTAACAACGTTATTTATCAGCCCGGCCCCGCCGCGCGGAATAAGCACATCTATATAGCCGTTAAGCTGCATCATCTTCTTCGCTTCCTCGCGTGAGGTATTTTCCACCATTTGTACAGCATCTAAAGGCAAGCCGGCCTTGTTTATCGCCTGGCGCATGAGTGACGCAAGCGCAATATTGGAGTGTATGGCTTCCTTTCCTCCGCGCAGTATAACGGCATTGCCGGACTTAATGCAGAGCGCCGCAGCATCAACAGACACGTTGGGACGTGATTCAAAAATTATACCTATAACGCCTAGCGGCACACGCGTCTTTACTATCTTAAGCCCGTTTTCAAGGGTGCTTCCGCTTTCAACTTTGCCTATGGGGTTGGGATACATAACAATTTTACCCATGCTTTTTATTATGCCGTCAAGACGGCTGTCGGTAAGACGCAGCCTGTCTATCATAGCGGCGCTCATCCCGCTGCTTTCGGCATTTTCAATGTCTATATTATTCTGCTCGGTTATATATTGCCGATTTTTATCTATAACTTCAGCAATATTTGAAATTGCTGCATTGCGAACGTCAAGCGCGGCTATATTAACTGATTTTGCCGCTTCCTTGGCTCTTTTACCAATTTCTAAAATATCCGTCATTCCTTATTCCTCCCGTTAAAACGCAGCTAACTGCTCATAATATGATATTCTGCCTTGCCGACTAAATTTATGGCATTCTTTATTTCCTGCTAATTCGTACGCATAGGATATAAAGCGTAAAACAGCTTCAATAATTTATTTTGTTAATAAAGCAAGCAAAGACGCCAAAAATAATCAGGCCGTATTTTATTTTGAAATATCGAAAAGGGTGCCGGCCGGCTTGCCTTCCAAAACGCTGTAAATAAGCGCAGGCTCCTCGCCGGATATAATAGCGGTATAAATGTCATGCTGCATGGCAAAACGCGCCGCTTCAAGCTTTGTACGCATACCGCCGGTGCCGCGCGGAGTACCCTTGCTTCCGGCAGATTTCATGAGCGTGTCGTCTATATTTTTTACAATAGGTATAAGTTTTGCATCTTTATTTATGCGCGGGTCGCTGTCATAGAGGCCGTCGGTATCGGTCATTATTATAAGAGCATCTGCTTTTGTTATAACCGCGACATTTGCAGAAAGGAAGTCGTTTTCCATTTCCGTTTCAGCGGTAGACACGGTATCGTTTGCATTTACAATGGGTATTACATCCATTTTAATAAGCTCTTCAAATGTATTGCAGGCATTTTTATACATCACGCTGTCGTCAATAACGTCGCTGGTGAGGAGTATTTGTGCAACCACCTGCGAATATTCGGAAAAGCATCTGTCGTAAATCGACATAAGATTGCACTGTCCAACCGCTGCGACCGCCTGCTTGCCCTCTATAGTCTGCGGCCGCTCACTAAGCCTTAATTCGCCGCATCCGACGGAAATGGCGCCTGAGCTCACGAGTATGACCTCTTTGCCCGCATTCTTAAGTCCGCTTAGTACCCGCGCAATCTTGTCTATACGCTGTAAATTCATTTTGCCGTTTTTAAAGGTAAGGGTAGATGTACCTACCTTAACCACAATACGATTTGATGCTTCTATACCCATTTAAAGCTCCCCAATTTATAATATTTATTAAGTGAATAAAAATTGCAAAATTATATGTCAGTATATTAATACACACTGATTATACCTAAATTTAATTATAATATATTATAACAGACGTAATTTGCCATATCAATAAAAAAGGGAGCGAATATTCAAAAAAGGCTGATTATTGCGCATGCATCGCTTATATGCATAAGAGATAAAGTGCCTGCAAAATAATATGGCATGCGGCTGTGATTGTTGAAAAAGAAATATTATTTTGCTATAATTTCCTTTAACGCTGTTTTGAGGATGTCAAAAACGAAAAAGCAGAATAAGCAGGATGATAAAAACGGGAAATTTGCAAAATTGGCGGCATTATACGCATGATAAAGGTTAGGCTTTGCCTTATGCGGTCCTGCGTTATCAACATGGCAAGGTAGTGATTAAAATTTCGCATATAAAATCAATTATAGAAAACAGAATAGAAGTTATAACGCCGGCGGCGGTGCTTATTATACTTTTTACCATAGGCATATTTCTGCCGGTAATATTCAGCGCCGCCGCACTTATAGCCGTAGTTGCATATTTTTTTATAAACAGGGAAATACGCTCAAAATTTATAAAGCTTCCGCTCTGGCCCCTTACAATAGTGTTTATGGCGCTGATGATTATAGTACCGTCCGTCTACAGCAACTTTTTGGGACTGGGCTGCGGCGCCGTGATATGTATGATAATAATAGCGTCGGTGTTTATGCGTATATGCATGACAAAAAAGCTCTATGAATTCGTGCTTGATATTGCCTGTATATCAAGCCTGCTGGGAGTGTTTGTATCATATATAGAAAAGGCGGTGGCGTATTTTGCCTTAAGCGATGCGTCGCACCGGCCCTTTTCAATTTATATAAACGCAAACTACTTTGCGACTATATGCGTGTTTGTCATGCTTATCTGCATTTATAAGCTTATAACGTCTAATCAAAGCCGGATTTTTTATATAACTGTATTTTTATTAAACGGCTTATCGCTGTATTTGACAAACTGCCGCTCGGCGTTTATACCCTTATTCGTTGGTCTGCTTATTATGCTGCTTATAAACGGACGGCGCAAAGCGTTTTTTATATCGCTGGGAGTTGTCATAGCGCTTATAATCGCCGCCTTTACGGTAAGCGGACTTTTCCCGCGGCTTGAGGACCTCGGCGGCCGGACATATCATGTGCGCAAGGTTATATGGGACACTGCGATACAGGCTATAGCGGACAGACCATTGTTTGGATGTGGGCCGCTGTCTTTCCTGTTTGTTTATGAGCAGTATGGCGCCGCTTTGCAGCTTCATGCGCATAATATAGCGCTGGAGTTTCTTATGAGCTTCGGGATTATAGGAACGGCACTGCTTGTGATTTACTTCGTCGGCGGAATGAAAGACGTAATAGGCGATGCAAGAAAGCAAAAGACCGGCTGGGCGGGCGCGTCTATAGTTATAGCGGTAATAGCCGGCGTGCTTATACACGGAATAACCGACTGCACGCTGATAGGTCCGCAGACTCCGCTGCTGTTTGTGCTTCTTATGGCTTATCCTTCATCCAGATTTAACTATGGCGCGGCATTGGTCAAAAGGGTTAAAGAGTAAATAAAAGTTATTGCACCATTGCGGCGTATGGCGCAGCGGAGAAATTGTGCTCACATAATTGTTATGGATTAAGCGAAAATTATAAAGAGCTGAGCAGATGACGTATGTATATTTATACTCGGCAGATTTAAGCGAACAGCACAGGCTGCAGACGCATAATGCTTATGCTGAAAAGAAAGCGGCCGTCTTATTAAGTGCTTTGATATGTGGCTAAAGCATTTCTCCGGCGCTGTTTAATTGCTGAACGGCTTAAGGCATATCGGAACCGCGGAGGAGCATGTATAACGGCAGTTTTATAAAAATTATATTAAAAAAAATTTACATTTTATATGAAAAAAGCTCCTTTTTTGTGGTAGACTAAAGTTAGCGTTTTACTATACTTTCTATTTGAAAGGAGTTTATATTATGGAAAATCTTTTTGATTTAAAAGGCAAGGCGGCGCTTATAACAGGAGCGTCGTCCGGGCTTGGAGTGCAGTTTGCAAAAGCGCTTGCGCACAACGGAGCGGATGTTGCGATAGTCGCACGCCGTGAAGAACGGCTTAAGGCGGTAAAAGAAGAGGTTGAAAAGCTGGGCGTCCGCTGCTATATGCACAAGTGCGATGTTACAAAGGTAGACGAGATAAAGCAGACGGTTGCCGATGTGGAGAATTATTTCGGCAAGATAGACATACTTGTAAATAATGCCGGTGTAGGACTGTTTGACAATGCTGAAAAGCAGTCGGACGAAATATGGACGACCATGATGCATACAAATCTTGATGCGCCGTATTATTTTTCGCGCGAGGTCGGCAAGGGCATGATAAAGCGCGGCTACGGCAAAATTATTATGATTGGCTCTATTCATTCCACAGTCGGCATGATGGAGCTGCCGCTTTCCGCCTATACTACAACAAAGGGCGGCATAGAGATGATGACAAAACAGCTTGCTATTGAATGGGCAAAGTACGGCATAACTGTAAATGCAATCGGCCCTGCATATTTTCCGTCGGAAATGACGTCGAGTGTAATAGGGGACGACAACTTCCTCAAGGTGATACAAATGCGCTGCCCGATGGGACGTCCCGGCCGCGACGGCGAGCTTGACGGTGCGCTGCTGTACTTTGCGTCGGACGCTTCATCCTACACTACAGGACAGCTGCTTTCAGTCGACGGCGGTTGGACGGCCATATAATATTTTAATTTGATTTAAATAATAAGGGGCAAATAGTCTATGTGTAAGTCCTAATTTTTTATATATTCCATACCTCTGAGGGCACACGGGAATATCAATGCAGTATTTTGACCTATGGATACAAAAAGGGCTTTTTAGGAAGGACAAGAGTTGTAAGGAAATATTCGGAAATATGACTTTCGCCAAGTATACAAAAAGATGAAAAACGCTATGCAAAAGGATAGTCCGACTGCATAGCGCTTTTCTTTTTTAGGCTAAAGTGTTCAGGATATTCATCATTCGAAGAATACACGTCCGACATAAGCGGCGCTATCAGGTGTTTGAAAAATTATCCGCAACAAGCATTTTTCTGCTTGGCAATTTGTGAAAAACTATGAAAATTTATAAATTTGTACAAGTTTTGCACTGCTTACGGATTTCAAGGTAATCTAAAAAAAGCATAACTTAAAAGAACAGTTGATTTCTAAGTAAAAATAACTATCTTTGGTGGATGAATTCGCTTATTTAAGCCGATAGGCATCTTACAGAAAAAAATAATTTGTTATTCTGAAATTTCATATCCAGCATGATTAAGAATATCCAATGCTTTTTGATAATTTTCCTTTTTGATTAGAATATAATCTGTGTTAAAGGTTGAAATTGCAAAAATTGAAATCTCATTTTCTGCTAAAATATTTGCAATTTTAGCCAATATTCCAATTAAGGAAAAATCTAAAAATCCCTCAATGAAAAAGGCGTTCCATCCATCATCCCTTTGAATTACATTGGCTGGCACATCAGTTGTAATGCAGACTAGCGATTTTTCTTCGTTTGTTTTCCCGATAAAGGTATATTCAGCATCTAAATTTACAAGTGAATAGTCCGTTACTTTACATACTGAAAAGTCATACTTAATCTTTTTTATCTCCATAATTTTTCCTCCTGTAAATGCTATCTGCCTTAAAAATTATACCATGAAACTATGCACGAATCCACATCGTCTCAGAATCGGTGCGCGGCTGTATCTCTATCAACTCATCGCTTTTAAGCATAGAAAGCCAGCACGACTTTCGCTGCTCAGGCTCTGCCGGAAATATCTTATATCTCTTTGTGAGTCTGCCCGAAAGCATAAAGCCTTTTTATTATTTGCAAAAATACGATAACTCCAAATAATACAAGCAGTTAGCATGTAAAAAGAATATTTATAATAAATGAGAAGAATAAAGAGCGAAAAAGTAAATATAAAAATAAAAAAGCACCATAATACAAAGGCAAGGAAAGTATCATGGATGCTTTTTTATAAAAGAGGGGCAAGGGGTGTTACTTTATTTAAATACTTATAGTGTGCTTGGCACAAATGTAAGTGTCCGGCTTAACCCAGCTATGCTAAATGTGACACTCTGCGTGGCGCTTGGATCGATAGATGAAAATTCTATTGTCGCCTGGAAAGAATAGACAGGAGCATATACATAATCA
>USGR01000007.1 GCA_900554165.1 uncultured Oscillospiraceae bacterium
ATGCTTTACTATGCGCCGCAGACTTGGGCGTCAGACAACTCTGATGCGTTTGCACGGCTGTTCATACAGTACGGTACGTCGTTTATGTTCCCCGTTTCCACTATGGGCGCGCACGTATCGGCCTGCCCGAATCACCAGACGGGACGCATATCTCCGCTTGAGACGCGCGGCGTTGTAGCTATGTCTGGAACTTTCGGATACGAGCTCGACACCAATTTTATGACGGATGAGGAAAAGGAGATTGTTAAAGAGCAGGTTAAGACATATAAAAAATATTATGATTTGATAAATTACGGCGATTATTACCGCCTCTCCGACCCGTATAAGACCGACAGATATGTTGCGTGGATGTTCCTTTCAGAGGATAAGTCAAAGGCGCTTGTGAATTATGTGCAGGTTAGGGCTTATGCCAATGCTCCGGCTATATATATAAAGCTTCAGGGACTTAAAGAGGACAGCATATACATCGTAAACGGCAAGGAGTATTCCGGAAAATCGCTTATGAAATGCGGTATATTCATGAGCAGTGAAAACGGCGACATGATAGCTAAACAGATAGAGGTTGTGGAGAAATAATTATTTGCTTAAGCTATCAGCAAGAGCGGGAGAGAAACTAAGTATAAAGATATATTTAATAAGAGCAGAAGATTAATATTTTTACAGGTATTTATTTGTTGATGGGATTATATTGTTTTCTGCTTTTGCAGGGAGATTCAATATCGATGCATTATGATTAGGTAGGGATTTAATACCTCTGCATCTGAAAGTCTCCCTGCTTTTTTAAGCCATATAGTTTACATAATATATTAATATATAAAAAATGTAAAATTTAAAAGAAGCAATGGTAAAAAACGATTAAAATTTAAGGTTTATGTAAATTTAGCTATTGTATTGATTTTTGCAATGTATTATAATATTTTTGATTATAAATGATTTCCAAAGGAGAAAGTGGAGAATGAAGACAATAGGTGTACTGACAAGCGGCGGCGACGCTCCGGGCATGAATGCTGCGGTTAGGGCGGTCGTGCGTTCGGCAATTTTGAAGGGAATAAAGGTAATAGGCATAAGAAGAGGCTACAACGGCCTTATAAATAACGATACGTCAAGGATGTATTTAAGAAGTGTTTCAGACATAATACATAGAGGCGGTACGATTCTTTACACCGCACGCAGCCCTGAGTTTAAAACAGAAGAGGGCATGCAGAAGGCTATTGACGTATGTCATGAACTCGGAATAGAGGGTATTGTCGTAATAGGCGGCGACGGCTCATACCGAGGCGCGCTTGATTTGTCAAAGAGGGGGATACCCTGTATAGGACTGCCGGGCACAATAGATAACGACATAGCCTGCACTGACTATACAATAGGCTTTGACACGGCGATGAATACGGCGATGGAAATGGTCGATAGGCTGAGAGATACTGCGCAGTCGCATGAAAGATGCACGGTTGTCGAGGTAATGGGCAGACGTGCAGGCTTCCTTGCACTGCATACCGGCATAGCGGTAGGTGCGACGGCTATTTTGGTGCCGGAGGTTCCTTTTGACATTGAAAAAGATGTAATAAATAAAATGTATGAGACGCTGAAATCCGGCAAAAAGCATTTTATTATAGTGGTTGCCGAAGGCGTTGGCCATGTCGACGAAATGGCGAAAGAAATTGAAAGGATAACCGGCATAGAGTCACGTGCGACGGTACTTGGACATGTACAGCGCGGCGGTTCTCCTACAGTGCGCGACAGGGTTATAGCCAGTCAGATGGGACACAGAGCTGTTGAGCTTTTATCCAGCGGTATAGGCAACAGGGTTGTAGCGTATAAGAGCGACAAGATTGTAGATTATGATATAAATGAAGCACTTGCCATGAAAAAGCCGTTTGAATATGACCTTTACAAAGTAGCACATGAAATAAGTATATAAATTTGTTTAAGTAAAAATTGATTATATGGAAACAATATTTATAGACATTTATAAAACATCCGGCAGATATGACTGTAATATATCTGCCGGTAATTGTTGTTTGCTTAAGCGTGATAGTTATGTTGAGAAAACAAATAAATCATTGCAGAAAGCTTTAGCGTCATCATTATACGAACAAGAAAACATCAAAGGTAAAAAATGGAAAAGCCAGATTATTTTGTCTATTTACGTATAACGGGAGCTTTAATTCAACGATTGAGCGTTTCTAGCTCAATTTGTTAACCGGAGTTAGACAGTTTTGCAGACTACGCAAGGCGCCGTTTACTGCCATATTTGGCGAATGATTTATTAAAATGCCGTTGTGCCATGTATAAAGAAAAAAGTTTAAATGAATTCGGATAGAGGAAGCGGTGTATTGAATAAAAATTTGAGCAGAAGCCAGTATGAATCCGTAATGTAGATAATGATGAAATAATGAATAATCTATTCCAGCAAAAATTATGATGACGGGGCAAATTTTTCGCGTTTAAAGCATAGTCTAAGACCGTGCTGGCTGATTTGCTTAATTGTATATGCAATATCCATTAAAGCAAATCTTTATATAATCTGATATGCAGAGACGCAAATAGAATGAAATTTAAAACTTTATTAATGTGGAATAGTTATAAATAAAAAGGCATTGCCGGCAAAAATTTGCCGGCAATGGGTAAAAAAAGCACAAACGCTGTTTATATACGCTTTTTTTAATCCAATACTATTATTATCAAAGATTAATCTAAATATACATATAAATATTAATTTAAAGTTAAATTTTACTTGACTTTAAAGATACATTATTATATAATAGTAAGCTGCAATAACATGGGGTGGTATACGATTTTTACAGCTAAAAATGACTGTAAAATTATTATACCACTAATATGCTTTTTATGCAACTTTCTGTAAACAAATTTGGTTTTGTTAATAAAAAAGGAGTGATTAAAAGCCTATGGCGAACGTTAAACCGGTGCAGTTCGGGGTCACTACGCGTATGAGCTTTTCAAAAATCAAAGAGGTATTGGAAATGCCGTACCTTATTGAGGTGCAGAAGAATTCTTACGAGTGGTTTTTAAAAGAGGGCCTCAAAGAGGTATTAAAGGATGTATCTGCCATTACTGATTTTACCGGAAATCTTGTATTGGAATTCATTGATTACAAACTTGATGACACTCCTAAATACAGCATAAACGAATGCAAGGAAAGGGATGCCACTTATGCTGCTCCGCTGAGAGTGACGGCGCAGCTGCTCAACAAGGAAACGGGCGAGATAAAGGAAAGCGAAGTCTTTATGGGCGATTTCCCGCTTATGACGGATTCCGGAACCTTTGTCATAAACGGCGCTGAGCGCGTTATAGTTTCACAGCTCGTGCGTTCTCCCGGCGTTTATTACAGCTATGACATAGACAAAACCGGAAAGCATCTTTACAGCGCCACCGTTATACCTAATCGCGGCGCATGGCTTGAGTATGAGACGGACCAGAACGATATTTTATATGTCCGCATAGACAAAAACCGCAAGCTGCCCATAACTACATTTATAAGAGCGCTGGGGCTTTCATCAAACGAGCAGATTAAGGCGGTGCTCGGCGACGATGAAAGATTGTCGGCAACACTTGACAAGGATACGGCTGCAGATACTGAGGAGGCGCTCTCTGAGGTTTATAAGAAGCTTCGTCCGGGCGAGCCGTTTACCGTCGACGGCGCTCAGTCATATATTGAGGCGCTGTTCTTTGACAGCCGCCGTTATGATATGTCGAGAGTCGGCAGATATAAGTACAACAAAAAGCTTGCTTTATGGCACAGAATAGCCGGTAAAGAGCTTTCGCGTCCTGTGGCCGACCCGATGACGGGAGAGATAATAGCCGACGCTGGCGAGATACTCACTAAGGAGCGTGCGGAGGAAATATCCAACAAGGGCGTTAAAGAGGCTTATCTCAAGATAGTCGACGCCGAGGCCAATGAGTGCGAAGTAAAGGTTATATCCAACGGCATGGTTTATATAAACAACTTCATAGATTTTGACGTGACGGATCTTGGAATAAACGAGATGGTCTGCTTTGACGTGCTTAAGGATATACTTGAGAATAATAAAACAAAAGATGAAATACGTGCGGCGATAGAGCAGAGAATAGACGAGCTTATGCCGAAGTGCATAACGCTTGACGATATTTTTGCAACGGTAAACTATTTGCTTAATCTTGCGCATGATGTAGGAAATACTGATGATATTGACCATTTGGGCAATCGCCGCATACGCTCGGTGGGCGAGCTGCTGCAGAACCAGTTTAGGATAGGCTTTTCCCGCATGGAGCGCGTGATACGCGAGAAAATGACGCTGCAGGCGCAGGATATGGATATAATTACGCCGCAGTCGCTTATAAACATACGCCCTGTAGTGGCGGCGGTTAAGGAATTTTTCGGTTCATCGCCGCTGTCTCAGTTTATGGACCAGACAAATCCTCTGGCCGAGCTTACGCACAAGCGCCGTCTTTCAGCCCTCGGTCCCGGCGGACTTTCAAGAGACCGTGCAGGATTTGAGGTCCGCGACGTTCATTACAGCCATTATGGAAGAATGTGTCCTATTGAGACGCCGGAAGGTCCGAATATAGGACTTATAAACTATCTTGCAACATATGCGAGAATAAACGAATACGGCTTTATCGAGGCGCCTTTCCGCCGCGTGGACAAGGAAACAGGCGTTGTGCTGGATGAAGTCGAATATATGACGGCGGATGTAGAGGACGATTATGTTGTGGCGCAGGCTAATGAGCCGCTGGATGAAAACAACCGCTTTAAAAATCCGAAAGTTAACTCCCGCTTCCGCGATGAGTTTATGGAGGTTGAAAGCTCTGCCGCGGATTATATGGACGTATCGCCGAGAATGGTTGTTTCCGTCGCTACGGCAATGATACCCTTCCTTGAAAACGACGACGCCAACCGTGCGCTGATGGGCTCCAACATGCAGAGGCAGGCTGTGCCGCTGATGAAGACGGAAAGTCCTATAGTCGGTACCGGCATGGAGTATAAAATAGCTGTTGACTCCGGCGTTGTTGCGCTGGCCAAGCATGACGGCGTGGTTCAGAGAGTTACGGCTAATCACATAGAGATAAAGACAGACTCAGGCGAAGTAGACCATTACCGTCTGACTAAATTCCTGCGCTCCAATCAGGGTACGTGCATAAATCAGCGCCCGATTGTAAATTGGGGTCAGAGAGTTAAAAAAGGCGACGTTATAGCTGACGGCCCGGCGACAAGCAACGGCGAGATAAGTCTCGGCAAAAATGTGCTTATCGGATTTATGACGTGGGAAGGCTATAACTATGAGGACGCTGTTCTTATAAATGAAAAGCTGGTAAAAGAGGACGTATTTACTTCAATTCATATAGAGGAATACGAGATAGAGGCGAGAGACACAAAGCTCGGACCGGAAGAAATCACAAGAGATATACCGAACGTTGGTGAAGATGCGCTTAAGGATTTGGACGAGCGCGGAATTATACGCGTTGGCGCAGAGGTGCAGGCCGGCGATATTCTGGTGGGCAAGGTAACTCCTAAGGGCGAGACCGAGCTTACGGCGGAAGAACGTCTGCTGCGCGCTATATTCGGCGAAAAAGCAAGAGAGGTTAGAGATACCTCCCTTAAGGTGCCGCATGGTGAATATGGCACGGTTGTCGACGTTAAGGTATTTACAAGAGAAAACTCATCGGAGCTTAATCCCGGCGTTAATATGGTAGTACGCTGCTATATTGCGCAGAAGAGGAAGATATCCGTCGGCGACAAGATGGCCGGCCGCCATGGTAACAAGGGTGTTGTATCGAGAATACTGCCGGTGGAGGACATGCCGTTTTTACCCGATGGCACTCCGCTTGACATAGTGCTTAATCCGCTGGGCGTTCCGTCGCGTATGAATATCGGTCAGGTGCTTGAAGTACATCTCGGCTATGCTGCAAAGGCGCTGGGCTGGAAGATATGCACACCGGTATTCGACGGCGCGCATGAGGCGGATATACGCGAGTGCCTGAGAGAGGCGGGACTTAGAGAGGACGGCAAGTCATATCTTTATGACGGACGTACCGGCGAAAGGTTCGACAATCCCGTAACGGTAGGCTATATGTACTTTCTCAAGCTGCATCATCTGGTTGATGACAAGATACATGCGCGTTCGACGGGTCCGTACTCGCTGGTTACTCAGCAGCCGCTCGGCGGTAAGGCGCAGTTCGGCGGCCAGAGGTTTGGTGAAATGGAAGTTTGGGCACTGGAGGCTTATGGCGCGGCCTATACACTGCAGGAGATACTCACCGTTAAATCCGACGACGTTGTCGGCCGTGTTAAGACGTATGAGGCCATAGTTAAGGGACAGAATGTGCCTAAGCCCGGCATACCGGAATCTTTCAAGGTGCTTATTAAAGAGCTGCAGTCGCTGGCGCTTGACGTCCAAGTGCTGGACGGCGATGGAAACGAGATTGATTTGAAACAGTCGTTTGACGATGACGATGACATTGGACTCAATATACCTGAGGAGCTTTCTCAGAAAGGCGAAGAGGGCGAAATGCATGGATTTGGTCTTGAAAACTCCGAAGGCGAGCCTATTGAGGAAGAAGAGATAATAGCCGACGACGAAATAGAATATGATGATGCCGCTGATGACATGCTTTTAGACGACGATGCGGAATAATTGATTTAACTAAGACTTTAATAAGGCGGAAAGAAGGTCAAAAATGGAATTTCATGAGTTTGAATCTATTAAAATAGGTCTAGCATCGCCGGAGCAGATCAGGAGCTGGTCGCATGGCGAGGTAAAGAAGCCGGAAACCATAAATTACCGCACACTTAAACCGGAGCGCGACGGTCTTTTCTGCGAGCGTATTTTCGGCCCTACAAAGGACTGGGAGTGCCACTGCGGAAAATATAAGAGAATAAGATATAAGGGCAAAATATGCGACCGCTGCGGCGTTGAGGTAACACGCTCAAAGGTTCGCCGCGAGAGAATGGGCAGCATTGAACTGGCGGCGCCGGTATCGCATATATGGTATTACAAGACAATTCCTTCGAGAATGGGATTAATGCTCGATTTATCGCCGAGAATGCTGGAGCAGGTGCTGTATTTCTCACAGTACATCGTAATCGACCCGAAGGACACGCCGTTGGTAAAGAAGCAGCTGCTTAATGAAAAGCAGTATCGCGACATGCGCGAAAAGTATGAGGATGACTTTGAAGCCGGCATGGGCGCCGAAGCGATAAAGAAGCTGCTGGAGGAAATCGATTTAGACAAGCTCAGCGATGAGCTTAAAGAAGAGCTTGAGACGGCTACAGGCCAAAAGCGCGTCCGTCTGCTTAAAAGACTGGAGGTTGTTGAGGCTTTCAGGCTTTCAGGCAACCGTCCGGAATGGATGATACTTGATGTTATTCCGGTAATACCGCCGGATATACGTCCTATGGTACAGCTTGACGGCGGACGTTTTGCCACCTCCGACCTCAATGATTTGTACCGCAGGGTTATAAACCGCAACAACCGTCTTAAGAGACTTTTGGAGCTTGGCGCGCCAGACATAATAGTCCGCAACGAGAAGCGCATGCTTCAGGAAGCGGTTGACGCGCTGATCGACAACGGCCGCCGCGGCCGCGCTGTGACGGGTCCGAACAACCGTCCGCTTAAATCGCTCTCTGATATGCTTAAGGGCAAGCAGGGACGTTTCCGCCAGAATCTTCTTGGTAAGCGCGTCGACTATTCCGGACGTTCGGTTATAGTCGTCGGTCCTGAGCTTAAGATTTATCAGTGCGGTCTGCCTAAGGAAATGGCGCTTGAGCTGTTCAAGCCGTTTGTTATGAAGCGCCTTGTTGAGACAGGCGCTGCCGGAAATATAAAATCCGCAAGAAAAATGGTAGAGCGCGCGCGCAACGAAGTCTGGGACGCGCTGGAAATAGTTATAAAGGACCATCCGGTGCTGCTTAACCGTGCACCTACGCTGCATAGGCTCGGCATTCAGGCGTTTGAGCCGGTGCTGGTTGAGGGACGCGCCTTAAAGCTGCATCCGCTGGTATGTACCGCTTACAACGCCGACTTTGACGGCGACCAGATGGCTGTGCACGTACCCCTTTCGGCGGAGGCGCAGGCCGAGGCGAGACTGCTTATGCTGTCGGCCAATAACCTGCTAAAGCCGTCGGACGGAAAGCCGGTTACGGTGCCTACTCAGGACATGGTTTTGGGCTCCTATTATCTTACGCTCATTAATGAAAATGAGCCTGGCACCGGCAAGGTGTTTAAGGATAAAGATGAGGCCATAATGGCGTATCAGGAGGGCGCTGTTGGACTGCATGCGCCTATAAAGGTTCGTGTATTTGGTGAGAAAAACGGCGAGAGAATATCAAGAATAATTGACGCTACGGTTGGCTTTATACTGTTTAACGAATCGATACCCGACGGCCTTGGCTATGTCGACCGTACAGTTGAGGGCCACGAGCTTGATCTTGAAATCGGCCTTTATGTGGGCGAGGGCGAAAAACGCCGCACAAATAAGATAGGCAAAAAGCAGCTCGGCGATATTATAGACCGCTGCATTAAGAGATACGGCACAACTAAGACGTCTGAAATGCTTGATAAAATAAAGGCTACAGGCTTTAAATATTCCACACGCAGTGCCGTTACAATAGCTGTATCTGACGCGGTAATACCGCCGGCAAAGGCTGAACTTATTGCTCAGGCGGAGAAGAATATAGACCGCATAACAAGGGATTATCGTCGCGGACTTATAAGCAACGATGAACGCCGCCGTCTAGTAATAGAGCAGTGGGAAGAGACGACAAATCTTGTGTCAGATGCTCTTAAAGGAAATCTGGCCGAGTTTAACCCGATAAATATGATGGTTGACTCCGGCGCCCGCGGTTCGTCAAGCCAGATAAGACAGCTGGCCGGCATGCGCGGACTTATAGCCGATACGTCGGGACGTACTATCGAAATACCAATACGCGCCAACTACCGTGAGGGACTTAATGTACTTGAATACTTTATATCCTCCCGCGGCGCGCGTAAAGGACTTGCTGATACAGCTATCAGAACGGCTGACTCGGGATATCTTACAAGAAGGCTTGTCGACGTTGCGCAGGATGTTATTGTAAGAGAGGACGACTGCGGCACAACAACGGGAATATATGTATCCGACGTTGTGGGCGACGGACAGGTAATAGAGCCTATGGAGGAACGTCTGGTTGGAAGATATCTTACCGACCCGGCCATAGACCCGGCGACAGGCGAGGTTATATGTGATACCGACACGATGATAACGGATGATATAGCCAAGAAGATAAGAGCCGCCGGCATAGACAGAATACAGATTCGTTCAATACTCAACTGCCATACTAATCACGGCGTGTGCAAGAAGTGCTACGGTGCGAACCTTGCGACAGGCGAGGCGGTAGTAGTCGGCGAGGCGGTCGGCACAATAGCCGCACAATCGATAGGCGAGCCGGGAACACAGCTCACAATGCGTACTTTCCATACGGGTGGTATAGCCAGTGCGGAGGATATTACACAGGGTCTTCCGCGTATACAAGAGCTGTTTGAAGCACGCAAGCCGAAGCGCGCGGCCTTTATAAGCGAGATAGATGGTACTGTACGTATTCAGGAGGTTAAGAAGAACCGCGAGATAGTGGTGACCGACACTGAAAACGCCGATGAGAGAAAATATACGATACCTTATGGATATCGCATAATAGTAAGCGACGGCGATGTGATAAGCAAGGGTGACTCACTGACAGAGGGCGCCATAAATCCGATGGATATACTTGCAGTAAAGGGCACAGAGGCAGTACAGAACTACATTATTGCCCAGGTGCAGAGCGTTTACCGCCTGCATGGTGTTGATATCAACGACAAGCACACTGAGGTAATAATTCACCAGATGATGCGCAAGGTAAAAATAGAAAATCAGGGTGCGTCGGAATTTTTGCCGGGCTCGCTGGTTGACAGGACAGAGGTTATTGCAGAAAACGCGAAAATAAAGCAGCGTATGGAGGACGAGGGCATAGAGCTTGAGCTTGTAACCTATCAGCCGACACTGCTTGGTATAACAAAGGCGTCGCTTGCGACAGAGTCATTCCTGTCAGCGGCATCGTTCCAGGAGACTACGCGTGTATTAACCGATGCTGCTATAAAGGGCAAGGTTGATTCTCTGTTCGGACTTAAGGAAAATGTTATAATAGGCAAGCTTATTCCGGCCGGCACCGGCATGAAGTGCTATGACGACCATAAGGATGAGCCGCTTATAGAGGAAGAACCGTTTAATCCGGCTTTGGATGAAGACCAAATAACTTATGTAGCTGAATAAGCGGTATTAAACGGATAAAATATTGATAAATACAGCTCACGGTGCTAATTGCTGCTATGCATCGTGAGTTGTGTTATATGTCAGTGCTTTATCTTATTGGCTTTTTATGGCCAAAGTACAATGATATTGCGCGGAGTTAATCGGCGCCGGACAGGATCGGCTGTGTTACAAGCCAATAATGCCACTGAGCAGCAGAACATTGCCGCATAATTTGATGAAAAAGTAAAGATTTGATTTTAAATTTAAATTTTTACCAATAATATAAGCATAAAAAGCATATATGTCTTGACAAAATAAGGTTTTAGGGTATATTATTAATATCGTGTGGGCGTATGCCTAAAATTCAGGTGAAAACGGGTTGCCGTTTATCATAAATATTTTTTTGAGGAGGTGTAATATGCCGACCTTTAATCAGTTAGTGCGTAAGGGCAGAGAGGTCAATGTCAGAAAGTACAAGACCCCGGCTCTGCAGAAAGGCTATAACTCACAGAAGCGCGAGTACAGCGATAAGAATTCGCCGCAGAAGCGCGGTGTGTGCACGGTTGTTAAGACCATGACTCCGAAAAAGCCTAACTCTGCAATGAGAAAGGTAGCCAGGGTGCGTCTTTCAAATGGTATAGAGGTAACAGCTTATATACCGGGAATAGGCCACAATCTGCAGGAACACAGCGTTGTTTTAGTACGCGGCGGACGTGTTAGGGACTTGCCTGGTACACGTTACCACATAATCCGCGGTACGCTGGATGCACAGGGAGTATCCGGAAGGATGCAGGGCCGCTCCAAGTATGGTGCTAAGCGCCCAAAGACCAAATAGTTAAAGAGATTTTCCTACTGTTTGCTTATACAGTGGTTTATATAAAAAGCCTCTGTATCGGCACAAACGGGATATTGCTCGAGTACCTATGATATCATTGAATTTATGAAGGAGGGAAGCGAAGTGCCAAGAAGAGGTAAGATTTCAAAACGTGATGTTTTGCCTGATCCAATATACAATTCAAAGCTGGTGACACGTCTTATAAACAACGTCATGTACGACGGCAAAAGAGGCATAGCCCAGAAGATTGTCTATGGCGCATTCGAAATAATCCAGGAAAAGACTGGTAAAGAACCGCTTGAGGCTTTTGAGGAAGCAATGGAGAATGTAATGCCGCAGCTCGAAGTAAAAGCACGCAGAGTCGGCGGTTCCACCTATCAGGTTCCTATGGAGGTACGTCCCGAGAGACGTCAGACATTAGGACTTAGGTGGATAACAAATTACAGCAGGACACGCTCTGAGAGAACAATGAAAGAGCGTCTTGCCGGCGAGATAATGGACGCTATAAACGGCACCGGCGGTGCAGTTAAGAAGCGTGAAGACATGCACAAGATGGCAGAAGCCAACAGGGCGTTTGCACATTATCGTTGGTAAGTTATTGATTTTTAGAAGTTATGAAGGAGGACAATTATGCCGAGGGAAGTTAGCCTCGAAATGACCAGAAATATTGGCATAATGGCCCACATCGACGCCGGAAAAACGACCACGACTGAGCGCATACTTTTCTATACGGGCGTTACGCATAAGATGGGTGAAACTCATGAGGGTGCGGCAACGATGGACTGGATGGAGCAGGAGCAGGAAAGAGGTATAACAATAACCTCTGCTGCTACCACATGCTTCTGGAAGGGCCACCGTATCAATATAATAGATACTCCGGGTCACGTGGACTTCACGGTTGAGGTTGAAAGATCGCTCCGCGTACTTGACGGTTCAGTTACCGTTTTCTGCGCAAAGGGCGGCGTTGAACCCCAGTCGGAGACGGTGTGGCGTCAGGCGGACAAATATATGGTGCCGCGCATGGCGTATATAAACAAGATGGACATAATGGGTGCAGATTTCTACCGCGTTGTAGATATGATGCATGACCGTCTTAAGTGCAACGCCGTGCCTATACAGCTGCCAATAGGAGCTGAAGATACCTTTAAGGGTATAATAGACCTAGTTGAAATGAAAGCGTATGTATACTACGACGACCTTGGAAAAGACATACGCGTAGAAGAAATCCCCGACGACATGAAAGAGCAGGCTGAGGAATATCATCAGAAGCTGCTCGAGTCGGTTGCCGAGCAGGATGATGCTCTGCTTGAGAAATATCTTGAGGGCGAAGAGCTCACTATAGATGAAATAAAATCCTGCATACGCAAGGCAACGATAGCCAACCATATGGTTCCGGTTACCTGCGGCACATCATACCGCAATAAGGGCGTTCAGAAGCTCATTGACGCTATAGTAGATTATATGCCGGCGCCGGTAGATGTTCCGTCTATAAAGGGCGTAAATCCTGACACCGGCGAGGAATTAGAGCGTCATCCGAGCGACAGCGAGCCGTTCTCGGCTCTGGCTTTTAAGATAGCAGCCGACCCGTTTGTTGGAAAGCTCTGCTTCTTCCGTGTATATTCAGGCTCTGTAAAGGCAGGTTCTACCGTTTACAATGCCACTAAGGATAACAACGAGAGAATGGGCCGCATACTTCAGATGCACGCTAATCACAGGCGCGACCTTGAGGAATGCTATGCCGGTGATATAGCAGCGGCAGTTGGACTTAAGCAGACTACGACGGGCGATACATTATGCGATCCGAAATCTCCGGTTATACTTGAGTCTATGGAATTCCCTGAGCCGGTTATACGCGTGGCGATTGAGCCTAAGACAAAGGCCGGTCAGGAGAAGATGGGTATAGCCCTTTCAAAGCTTGCCGAGGAAGACCCGACATTCAAGTGCTATACAGATGAAGAGACGGGCCAGACCATAATAGCTGGTATGGGTGAGCTTCATCTGGAAATTATAGTAGACCGTCTGCTTCGCGAGTTTAAGGTTGAGGCTAATGTCGGTAAGCCGCAGGTTGCTTATAAGGAAACTGTGCGCAAGACGGCAGACGTTGACCACAAGTATGCACGCCAGTCTGGTGGTAAGGGTCAGTACGGTCACGTTAAAATACTTGTTGAGCCTAACGAGCCGGGCAAGGGATATGAGTTTATCAACAAAATCGTCGGCGGCGCTATTCCGAAAGAATATATTCCGGCAGTTGATGCTGGTATTCAGGGCGCTATGCAGTCTGGCGTACTTGCAGGCTACAACGTAGTCGACGTAAAGGTTACGCTGTACGATGGTTCTTATCACGAGGTTGACTCGTCGGAGATGGCCTTTAAAATAGCCGGTTCCATGGCCTTTAAAGAGGCTATGAGAAAGGGCGATCCGGTACTGCTTGAGCCGATAATGAAAGTTGTTGTAACAACTCCTGAGGAGTACACCGGCGACGTTATAGGCGACCTTAACTCACGCCGCGGCATGATACAGGGCATGGATGCGCTGTCATCGGGCACGCAGGTAACGGCGGAGGTACCGCTGTCAGAAATGTTTGGTTATGCGACTACACTTCGTTCAAAGACGCAGGGACGCGGCAACTATGTAATGGAGCCGAGCCATTATGCGGAGGTTCCGAAGTCGGTTGCAGACCAGATAATAAGTTCCAGATCAAAGGGCGAGTAATTGCTTAAATATACTTGCAATTTTTGAAATAAGTTGATACAATAG
>USGR01000008.1 GCA_900554165.1 uncultured Oscillospiraceae bacterium
TTGCTATTTCCTGTATGTTTATTCCCTCGTTAGCAAGCAGACTGGCATGTGAATGTCTAAAATCGTGTATCCTTATCTTTTTTACTCCTGCGCTTTCTGCAAATTTTTGATTTTGCTTTTCCAGGGTGCTATCTCTTAATGACTTAAATATTCCGCAAACCTTGCATTGCTCGTTAAAATTTGGAGCGTCTTTACATCTTTTATAATGCTCATTCAAAACATCCTTTAACGGCTTCGGAATTTGTAGCGTTCTTATAGAGCTTCTATTTTTCGGCGGCGTTTCTCTATCCCCGTTGCCCAGTATTGCCATTGCGCAAGAAGGCGTTGCAGAATATCCAAACAACTTTGCGTTACAACACTGCCACGCCGGATGGCTGGGGGAGCGGCCAAGCTGCAATTGGATCTTGAAAAACTATATGCAAGACTCGATAACAATACAGAGGCTATGGCGCATCTAAAAATATCTTTGTTCTCACAAATTTTTTGGAAAAAGAGTCGCTTTTGTGTAGGAAAGCAAAGCTCCCATTCCTATTTTTTAATATAGCTTATTTATTTAACATGCTGTAAATATCCAAATTTCGATAGATTTTCTTGCTTTTATATCTGATATGTATTAAAATAAAGCCGAGGAAAACTTTCGCATTTTTATGCGTAAGCAAAGCGGAAATGTTTTGAGGGAACCAACCGCACGGGCGGTAAAATAAAAAGGAAGGTGAGCTTTTTTATGGGTGGTCTATTTAAACTCAAACAAAACGGAACCACAGTAGGAAAAGAGGTAATTGCAGGCTTAACAACATTCTTTGCGATGGCGTATATCATCGTCGTAAACCCGGGTTTGTTAAGCCAAGCCGGTATGGAATGGGGCGCAGTTTTTCTTGCGACCATTATCTCGGCTATTATAGGTACATTGATTATGGGCTTAGTTGCCAATGTGCCTTATGCTCAAGCCCCAGGCATGGGACTTAACGCGTTCTTTGTCTTTACGGTTTGCTTTACGCTCAAATTTACGTGGCAGCAGGCGTTATCAATGGTGTTTATCTGCGGTTTGATAAACATTATTATTACCGTTACAAAGCTGCGTAAATTTATTATTAAGTCGATACCGCGCAGTCTGCAAAACGCTATCGGCGGCGGCATCGGCATTTTTGTGGCATACCTCGGTCTGCTCAATGTCGGCATTATCACATTTGATTCCGGCGTGCCGGCGCTGGCAACCTTAAATCAGCCCCAGTTCTGGCTTTTCCTTATCGGCTTAGCACTGACAATTGTGCTGCTGCTGTTAAAGGTTAAGGGCGCCATATTAATAGGTATTATAGCAACCACGCTGCTTGGTATTCCTATGTCAGTAACTGTGACGTCGCAGTCCGTAAGCTTTATCGATGCATGTCAGCAGCTGCCTACGACTTTTGGAGCTATTTTTACAAGTGAAGGCTTAGGTTCGTTATTTACGGATGTATCGAAAATCCCACTGGTGCTTGTCACTATTTTTGCTTTCAGCATTTCCGACACATTTGACACCATTGGCACATTTATCGGCACGGGACGCAGAACCGGCATCTTCAGTGATGAGGATGAGCGCACTATGGAGACCAGCCGCGGCTTTAAATCGAAGATGGACAAGGCCTTGTTTGCCGACGCCACCGCGACGTCTATAGGCGCGATTTTCGGAACTTCAAATACTACTACTTATGTTGAAAGCGCAGCCGGCATTGGCGCAGGCGGACGCACCGGACTTACAAGCGTCGTTGTTGCTATATGCTTTGCTATCAGCGCATTTTTTGCCACATTTGTCAGCGCCGTTCCATTTGCTGCGACTGCGCCGGCTCTGGTGGTCGTTGGCGTGATGATGATGTCGTCCTTTAAGGAAATTAATTGGGAAGATTTCAGCGAAGCTGTGCCAGCATTTTTTGCCGGCATCTTTATGGCGCTTTGCTACAGCATCTCTTACGGTATTGCGGCAGGCTTCATTTTCTACTGCATTACAAAGATTTGCAAAAAGCAGATAAAAGAAATCCATCCGATTATTTGGGTGGTAACTGGTTTGTTTATTCTGAACTTTGTACTTCTGGCTATTATTTAAGCTAAACATCAAATAGAAACGATAAAACCGTGGGGCATTTAAATGTTCCACGGTTTTTGCCTATTTTATACTCCGGTATAATGTACATTAGCCGTTCTGTATTGCACTTTTAATGTTGGCCGTTTTTATATCAGTAATAATTGCTTTCCGCCTTTCATAGATTTATATAGTAATCTATCTTGTCAGGGGGCGCTTTAATGGAGCCGAGGTACAGCAACAATGACTACAATGTTTCTCTTGACCTTCCTTATCCGCCGGTATATGCTGAAACTAAAAAGCATGATTATGCCTATGCTATGCTCAGCAATATCGGCAGCAGCAATTCCGAAATGTCAGCAGTCAGCTTGTACTTTTACAACAGCGTTATTTTAAAATCAGAATATGCAGAGTTTGCACGCTGCTTCCGCGACATCAGTATTGTCGAAATGCATCATTTAGATATTTTTTCTACTTTATCATATCAAATGGGCCTTGACCCAAGGCTGTGGAGCATGAGAAACAACTGCAATCACTACTGGTCTCCCTCTTACAATAATTATCCAAAAAAAATACGCGAGGTTATAGAAAACTCTATTAAAGGCGAGGAGGCCGCTATACGTAAATATATTGCTCAGTCCGAGAGTATATGCGACGCAAATATTGTCGAAAATCTCGAGCGTATTATTCTTGATGAAGAACATCATATTGAGATATTTTATAACATGCTGTCTCAGATTAATTAATTGTATTTTCTATGCAAGCATAATATGGTTTAGCGACGCTTTATTTTTTAATATATCTACGATAATTGTTCTAATATTGTGCATTTAAACCTATAAACTAAAAAGGCAGAAAAACGGCCCATGCTTTTGCATGGGCCGTTAATATCTAATAATATAATCAATTCATATAACCGCTTGTTGCAATGCTGACAAACTCATCATAGCTGATATTATAGTCGTAATATGCATACTGGAACAGCTGCTCACTTTCAGACGAGTTATAAGAAAAATATGTTATGCCTAAAATTCCGTCTGCTGGACATATGCTTAACACTTCACGGTCGCCATCATAAAAGCGAATGTAAAATACATCTTCGTAATCGCTCACATTTATTGAGCCATTTTCTGTAAGCATTATATTGTCAAAGCGGCTTATATATTCATCTATGTCCTCTATTAAATAGACATAACCGCCAGCATCCGGCACTTCTCCATTTTCATCATATTGATATACGGTCTCTATCTCTGCCTTGTCAATATCATAATCTTTAAGCAAGTCGCGTATAGTTGTCTGAGACGGTGCCTCCCAGCCGGGAATGCCTTCATTGCTTGACGCATTTTCTGCAAATATCCGCATGTCATTTCTTAAAGTGCTTTCTAAGCCGTATTTTTTAATTATATTATTTATTTGCTCACCGCTAACGCTACCGTCGCAGTTGAACTCATACTTTTCGCCGTTGATATTATTGCCCCATGAAAAATCTATCTCCTCATTGTCGGCCGTAATCATGCTGACGCCCAATGAGCTTCCAGGGGCAGGAGACTGATTAAAAGTCTTTTTTACCTTTACGTCTTTGAAGAGTCCTGTTATTTCGCTAATATCTTCCTTGTCGGTAAGTTTTGCCCTTTTGCCATTATCGCCGTTAGACAGTTCAATTTCTACTATGTCGGTCATGTCGTTTTTGGCGACTTGACTTATCGTGCGCTCCACCATATGCGGATATAAATATATTCCTCCGCCTATGAGTATGGCTGCAGCTGCCACTATCACTATCGTTATTATAACTGGCTTCTTCATATTATCACCATCTTTATATATATTATATAATAGTTGATAATATTTGTAAATATATAATATGTATTTTGGCGTAAAATTTGTCGCTTTTTGTAAATCAATAGCCCCGTGCATTTACATGAAGCTATAGCAACTTACTTATTATTTTTATTCAATGTTCTCAGTAACGAAATGATGAATAGATTTGAGTCCAAAAAAGCATATGCTATAGCCGGCCGTTTGAAAGAATGGACGGCGACATTATCGACCATGATTTAAGCAGCTGGTGGCATATGAGTAAAAGTCGTCTATAGTCCTCTCCAGGTATGTTAAGCATTTTGAAAGACAATTTTTGAATAATAAATAATAATATAATTATAAAAAAGGATATATTTCTCCGCTTAACGAGGTAAAAGGAATAGCTGGTACTTTCGGCAGTGACTGGATACAAAAGCTTTTGGGCCGTCCCTGTGAGATAAATACCATTATAGAAATATATTGTGTTAACACAAAAATAGATTAGGATGGCCGCACCGTAAAAAGAATACATTAATTGATTTATAAACTTTCGTATTACAATATATTAAATCTAAGGTTTAATACCATACTCTCAAGCCCCAGGTCATCCTGCTGCTGCACTACATTAAAGCACCGCCCTGCTGGGCGGTGCTTTGTGTTTGATTTTCAATTACTATCCGCGCTGAATTTTCGTCATAACAAGACATCGGTTTTAGCGTTATTTTGACTCAACGCTCCAAAGTCCATGTAATGTGCAGTGCTCATATACTGTAAAAGGCTCGTCGGATACGAGATTAAACGTTGTCTCCGGCTTGTCTGATGGAGTAAGATATTTTATCTGGACATTGCTTCCCTGCTCCAATATAATCCACTCGATATAATGCTCCTCCGTCATCGGATGCACTACCTCGCCTACAGATACCGTTACCTTATTACCGTCCTTTTTTACAAACGGCACATGTTTCTCTGTCGCCGCATCTACAGTATTCGCCTTAAGCTCAGCCATTTTCTCGCCGCAGCACTGCATTGGCACGCCTGCGTCTGTCAGCATCATCACTATGTTACCGCAATGGTTACACCTATATATCTTCATTTTTATACCTCCATTCAATTATTTTATACACATTTAATATACATTCGTCAACTAATCTTCCCGCAAATCTTTTACCTTTTAAAATTTTATTTGTTCCATCATGATAAACCTGCTAAAATTATATCGACACCAACTTTTTATTAGAAAAACTGCATTTGTCTGCTATAGATTTTTTGACTTACCCGCGATAAATAAACTCCTGCATCGAATTTCAATATCTTCTCAATTTATATATTTTTAGGATAACTGATGCTGTTTTTCTGTCAAATATAGGCCAAGCATTCTTTTATTGCTAGAGCTAAAAAAGCTTTTTTATAATAAAATCGGCCTTTTTATTTGGCTTAAGCATGAATAGATAAAGCCCATATGCTAAAGCATATGGGCTTTTATTATTAACTTGCATAATATCTCGGTTTTGTGAGCGGCTCTGGCTTTGTGAGCGGCTCTGTTACATCTCCACCGTGTGATGTACATGCATTGTCTACATAATTAGACGCCTTATACCAGCCTACATGTGAAGAGCCACATCCAGTACGCGCTATTTTGCCTGTTGATGTACAATATCTTACATATATAGTCTCGTCTGTATCTGGGAAGTCCTTAGGCTCAAGACTTGCATGTATCTTCTCCATTACGCCTTTCCACACCTTAATGGCAGGGTTAGTATAGCCTGTGCTCATTTCCTTGCCTATATCAAATCCAAACCATGTGCCACAGACATAATAGGCTGAGCCACCCATAAACCATCTGTCGTGGTTGTCGTCCGTTGTACCCGTCTTTCCGTACAGAGGCCAATAAGTATCATCGCCAAATGCC
Organism: uncultured Oscillospiraceae bacterium; assembly: GCA_900554165.1. Next base: position 5,763 of record USGR01000008.1, read on the forward strand.
GCCGAACGTCCGGTGCCCTGGTCACCGTATATGACAAACTGAAGAAGCTCATTCATTATATTTGCCGTGGCTTCGCTCATCGCTGTAGTCGGGCGCTCTTCCTGCTGAAGCACAATATCATCTTGCTGGTCGGTTATCAGCGTATATGTCGTCGGCTCCCAATATTTGCCCAAATTTCCAAACGTCGCATATGCTGCTGTCATTTGAAGCAGCGATGGGCCACCGCTCGTCGCACCTACCGCAAGCGGCGCCATGTCTTTGTCAGCGTCCGACAGTGTTAGCCCAAACCGCGTCGTGAGATAATTATATGAGTAATCTACCGTAAGGTCTTTTATTATCCACGCCGGGGCTGTGTTGCTCGAACGCTCAAGCGCTTTCTGCACCACCATTGTATCTCCGCCAACTTTTCTTGTAATGGTATGATTATCAATTGGACTGGTATATGATGAATTTTTTACTGTGGTGCCAAAATTTATTAGGTCATTTTCAATCGCCGGCGTATATGCACTCAGTGGCTTAAATGTAGAACCTGGCTGCCTTGTCGCAACAGTCGCTCGGTTCCACGAAAGGCTCTGTGTTTTCTCACCGCGTCCTCCCACTATTCCTACTATATGGCCTTGATAATCCATCACTACTGATGCTGATTCTGCCTGTGTATCGCCAGAAAATTTGTAGAAATAGCTGTCGTCTTTATACACCTCGTCTAAAGCATTCTGCACGCTCGAAATCAACGTGCTCTGTATCTTTAATCCGCCGGAATACAGCATGGTTTCTGCGTACTTTTGCGTTATGTTTTTCTGCTCCATAAGGTCGGAGGTTACCTCTCTTATAAGTGTGTCGACAAAATAGCTGTATACCGTTGAACTAGATGACGATGTGCTCTTGCCCGTTACCACAAGTTCCTCCGACATTGCTTGGTCATACTCCTCTGGAGTTATCAGACCCTGGTCCTTCATCTCGTACAGTACATATTCCCGACGCTCTTTGTTGTTTTCAGGATTATTCAGCGGATTAAATTTCGACGGATTTCTTATAGTTGCCGCTAATGATGCACTTTCAAGCAATGTCAGCTCAGAGGCGTGCTTATTAAAATAGAAATTAGCCGCCACCTCTACACCATCACAGCCGTTGCCCAGGTGAATTGTGTTAAGATAACATTCCAATATTACATCCTTAGATGTTGTCTTTTCTATTTCTCTGGCTCGCATAATTTCCTGTATTTTTCGAAGCGCACTCACCTCGTCGTCGCCTGTTATGTTTTTTACCAGCTGCTGCGTTATTGTCGAACCGCCCTGCCGGGATGAATAAATGTCTATAAACATATTTAAGAAAGCTCCGGCAGTGCGCTTCCAGTCAACGCCGCTGTGCGTGCGGAAACGTTTGTCCTCTATCGCTATCGCTGCGTTCGGCATGTATGATGATATTTCATTATAATCGACCCATACGCGGTTTTCATCCCCATGCAGGCGCTGTAATTCATACTGGTTGCCGTTTTCGTCAGTTGCATAGATGATTGTAGTAGCGTCCAGCGTTAGATTGTTTAAATCAAAGTCTACACTTCCGTCTACATATCTAAATACATAAAAAGCAAATGCGCCCACTACTATGGTGCCTGTTATAAGTCCTATAAGGAACAACGTGAGCATCACCCTGCCGGTTATTCCAAAGGCCTTGCGCACCTTGGCACCCGCAGATGTGTGCTTTTTCTTCAGCTCGCCAGTGTGAATTGTATGCTGACGGCTGTGCGAAATTATATCAGACGGTATTCTTTCAGTAGCTATGCCAAACTCGCCCGTAAAGCCTTTATATTTTGGCTTAGGAGTCCTTTTCTCAGCTTTGTTGCCGCTGAAAAACTCCCTTTTTACCCTGCCAAAAAATCCCAGCTTTTTACGTTTAGCCGGACGCCTTGTTTGACGATTGTTATTTTTTTCAGGTTCCATTAAAAACCTCCCGATTTTCAAATATGCAGCAATGCACTGTAACAGATTTACGCTGCATTAAATATTATGTATAAAATCTTTATTTTTAGATATCATAGATATCCGCTAAATAAGATTATAGCCACTATATTATATCATACAAAAAATGAGTTTGGGTTAAAATATTGTTATATTTTAACCTTAATCTGTAACCTTTTGCTGTATACACAAGGCTTATTTTGGTGATAATAATATCATAAACTTGTGGAGGTATTATCTATGCGCAAAATCCAAAAAATATTTGCAGTTATTACCGCTGCTGCGGCACTGCTTAGCATAGTCGTTATCGCACTTACCGCCGCTGATTACAGTGATAAAGATAAAGCCAACATCAAAAGCAGCGTTTTATCCGGCGATATGCGCCCGCTTTACATTCTCAAAGAGTACAACGGCTTTTTAGCCGTATTCAATTACGGCAGCAATGCCCCTAAAGAAGTGTTGTCCGTGCTTATTACCGATTTGCCGGAGTATGACCAGCGTGAACTCAGCTACGGCCTCGCGGTATACTCTGAGCAGGAACTTCAGCAACGTATTGAAGATTACGACAGCTAATTACCAATAGTCGATGCTGCACGTACTCTTTCTTTGGATGAAGCATTTATTATCGTAAGCAGTTGCTGCCATTTAGTTTATTCGTCTATGGTTCATTTAATATACTATTTATATAAACAGCCGATTTTTACGGCTGATTTTTTTCTTTCCTTATCTCTGTGATATTAGCTTTAAACCTGATTATAACACATGAAAAAACTTATACTTATATTTTATTAATATATCGCACATTTTACCTATTATATTTAATATGTGGACTTATAGCTTGAGGTTCCCCTGTCCTCGGTTAATACCGCTTCTACGTCTCTATACATATTGGTGCTGGAATTATACACTCTTATTGTCAAAGTGTCTCCTGGCTTTTTTGCCTCTATTATATCCATAAAATCGACGGTTTCACTAAGAGAAACGCCGTCAATATGCGTAATTATTTCGCTTTCATATATCTTTTCGCTGAGCCCGCTCTCCTGCGACACCGATAATACATATAAGCCCTGCGGCAGATTATTTCGCTCAGCGGCAAGAAAGTCTATTACCTGAAATGTTATTCCAAGCTTTGCTCTGTCAACTACATATCCATGTTCTATTAAAGACTCCACCGTAGTTTTTACCGTCGCTGACGGTATTGCAAAGCCTATGCCCTCATAGCCCGTCTGCTGTATCTTCGATGAATTTATCCCTATTATCTGGCCGTATGAATTTACAAGCGGGCCGCCGGAATTGCCGGGATTTATAGCGGCGTCCGTCTGTATCAGCTTCATTGTATATGTCGAATTGCCAGTGATTCTCCGGTTAGTAGCCGATATTATCCCCTTTGTAACAGAGCCGGAAAGGGTCATCGAATATGGGTTGCCTATTACTACGACTTCTTCACCCACTTTGACATTGTCCGAATCTCCAAACTCAGCGCATTTAAGTCCGCTGGCGTTTTTCATTTTAAGTACTGCCAAATCGCTGCGGCTGTCTCCTGCTACAAAATCAGCATCGTACCTTTTGTTATCGCTTGTTATAACCACAAACTCTGCGTTTGGAATACCGTCATATATATGATCATTTGTTGCAATATATCCGTCTTCTGTTATTATTATCCCCGTTGCTAAGCTCGTTGCTGAAGCACTGTCTGGGGAATATGTCACTATTCCAACCACAGACGGCATTATTTTTTCCGCTATTTCCGACGTCGACATCTGCTCGGCCTCCGGCAGACTGTTAATAGGAACATCTACACTCTGGCCGCCGGAAAAATCCGACGGCGCAGATGCTTCTATCCTTGAACTGCCTGTTGAATAAGATGAGACAGGAGGATTGTCTAATACGTTTTCATCAATTGGTGAAAGCACAAAGTAAGCGCCGGTAAGCGTTATACCCGCAAGGATTACTACCGCAAGTATACACACAAATACTCTGAGTCCCACATTCTTCGGTTTTTGTTTTTTCACTTTTCCACGTTGAGCAGTACTGCGGTTTGCCGACGCCGCCTTTGCCGCATTTGCATTATATCCCGCACCGTAAGCCTGATTATAGTTCCCATACGGCTGATAAGGATACTGATATCCATAATAAGGCGGTACATTCTGATTATATCCGCCATAATTATTATACCAACCGCTTTGCTGATAATTTGGCGAATACTGTCCATTCTGATTTGCCTGTCCAGCGCCGCCGGTCATGCCATTTCCAGAAGAGTTTTTCCCGCTTGTCTGAGCCTGCGGATTATTAGCGCCGTATGGCGCCGTCTGCCCATTATTCATCCCATTCTGCGGCGGACGCTGTGGATACTGTCCATAGTTGTTATATCCTCCGCCCGGTACGTTCTGCTGATAATATGGCGGCGCGTAATATCCGTATTGCCCATAACCATACGGGTTTTGCGGCATATTATACATTTGCTGATTATACACACCGCCGGGCTGTGCTCCCTGCGTTCCGTTATAGCCGTTCTGCTGCCGGTAAGGCGGCATATTATAATTATATCCCTGCTGATATTGGCCCTGTTGCATGTATCCCTGTGCATTGCCGTAATATTGCTGATTGTAATTCCAGCCGTTGTTTACAGCAGAGTTTGGTATACTTCCGCCCGCGTTTATATTGCCGTTATTCTGCTCCGGCGGCATTGTGCCAGAAACCCCGTCTTTATCTGTTCTACTGCCCGGGTTTGCAGAATTATGCATAGCTGTATCTTCGCTGCCAGAAAAATTTCTTTTTGCATCTGTGCCATATGAATTATCAGTATTTGCAGATGCAGAAGCTCTATTCGCCGTGCCTTGCGCACCAGTTTCAGCACTGTCTGCCGCTATCTCTTTTATCGCTTCTTCCATTACATCGGCAGCATCTTCGTCAATTTTATTGCTTATGCTTTCTGCAATGGTGTCAAAATCCGACAGAGCCGTTTTATCCTCTATTGTCCTGCCGGCTCCCTCAATCATGTTTTCACCGTTTACTTCAGCGTTGTCCCTCTCAAAGCTTCTTTCATCCCGCATAATGTCATCCCTTTCCTTTATCCTTTCCATTATATTCTTGGACGTTTTTAGGAAGGTTAAACTTAAACTCTGTATAAACTCCCTCTATACTCTCCGCTGTTATGTGGCCGCCATGCAAGTCTATTATAGTTTTTACTATATACAGACCAAGCCCTGTGCCGTTTTTATCCATGCCCCTCGACCTGTCAGCCTTGTAAAATCTTTCAAATATATTCGGAAGCTGACGCGCAGGTATTCCCTGCCCGCTGTTCTTTATCGATACTTCTACCTCTTTGTCATCCTCTTTAATTCCAAATTCTATATATCCCTGCGGCGGTGTAAATTTTACCGCATTATCAATTAAATTATAAACCACCTGATGTATCATATCAATATCAGCTACGACGTGCACCTGCTCTAAGCCGTCAAGGCCGCGGATTTCCAGGGATTTATCCTCTACGCGATGCTCAAACACCAATATTGTTCGGGTTATAAGCTCTGATAAATCAAAGTCTTTCGGCTTTATTTTCGTCTCGCCGGCCTCAAGCTTTGCTAAATTCATCATAGAAGTTACCACGCGCGACAGCCGCTTTATCTCCTCCGACACTATGCCAAGATAATAGTCGCGGTGCTCGTCGTCTATTGTGCCGTCGAGTATGCCGTCTATAAATCCGCCTATCGTCGTCATAGGCGTCCTCAGCTCATGCGACACATTCGCTATAAAGCTGCGGCGCAGCTGCTCTAAAGATGACAGCGAAAGTTTCATGTTGTTAAAGGCTAACGCCAGTTCGCCTATTTCATCGTCGCGGTCGACAACTATCATATGCGAAAAGTCACCGTTCGCTATGCGGCGCGAATCCTCCGCCATTTCCGCCAGCGGACGCGTCATCCGCTTTGAAAAGCTATAAACCGCTACAAACGTAAATATAAGCACCATTATGGACGACAGCAAAAATATCCTGAATATCTCTAATATATATGAATTGAGCTCTTTGGACTGTGCGGCTATAAACATTATTGCAGATACACTGCCGTCACTATCGGTAAGCGGCACACCCACCATATACTGCGGTGATTTGTACACTCCGTCAAGCGTGCCAAGGCCTTCATAACCGCCGTTCTGGAGTATCGTATTTATCATGTCCTGCGGTATTTCAGCCGTACCAGTAAACAAGCTTTCTTCATCGCTTACCGGCTCTTCTACCTCTCCGTCTATCTCCAGCAGTATATCTTCATTGCGCAGATATATTGTTCCGTCAACAAATGCAAACACCAGCGACGTTTTAGTTACATCTGATACCTGACGTACGGAAAACAAAAACTCATTCCTTGAGTCTTGGCTTTTAGACATATTCTTATAGCTTTCAGATATCGAAAGCGCACCGCTTTTCAGCAGTGTGTATTTTTCGCTTATCCAAAAGCTGCTTATAAAGCCCAGCAATATTATTCCTAAAAATGCAAAGCTCGTTACTATTATAATTCCTGTTACTATGAAATATTTTTTTACAATACTTCGTTTCATATAACGCCGACTTGCCTTATTAAAATTATTTTACTTCAAACTTATAGCCTACGCCCCATACCGTCTTTAGGCTCCATTTATCAGATACGCCCTCAAGCTTCTCTCTAAGCCGTTTTACATGCACGTCTACTGTCCTTGAATCGCCGTAATACTCAAAGCCCCAAACCTCATCAAGAAGCTGATCGCGTGTAAACACCCTGTTCGGATTGCTCGCCAAATGATATATAAGCTCCAACTCTTTTGGCGGAGTATCTACCTGAACGCCGTTTACTATAAGCTCATAATTGGTAAGATTTATTATAAGCTTATCATATTCCACCTGCTTGACTTCATTTTCCTCATTCGTTGAGGTGCGGCGCAATACCGCCTTTATCCTCGCAAGCACTTCCTTAGTGTCAAACGGCTTTACGATGTAATCGTCGGCGCCAAGCTCAAGGCCCAGTACCTTGTCAAACGTCTCGCCCTTGGCCGTAAGCATTATTATCGGCACGTTCGACTTCTTGCGTATCTCTCTACATACCTGCCAGCCGTCAAGCTTAGGCATCATAATGTCCAGCAATATGAGATCCGGCTTGAACTCATCTACTAACTCAATCGCCCTCTGGCCTTCGTGTGATATTGATGTGGTATATCCGTCTTTTTCAAGATACAATCTTAACAGTTCGCATATGTTCTCGTCGTCGTCTACTACAAGTATTTTCTGTGCCATTAATTCCGCCCTCCAATTTATTGTTTTCAGTTTTCCTGTTTATCATTCATATTTTAAATATCCATCGTAATTATACTACAAATTAAAGCTTTCTTTTTGTTATGTTTATGAACTAAAGTTTAATAT
>USGR01000009.1 GCA_900554165.1 uncultured Oscillospiraceae bacterium
CCCTTAACTCTGACAGAGTGCTGGCCATTTGCTGCCTCATTGACATTGAAGACGGGTACGACCTTGTGCTTCCCTACGACGCGCCGCAGGCCGCTGAGGCCATAGCCCAAAAATACGGCAAAACGGTAAAACGCTACCTGCTTTGTCCGGCCGATACATCGGACAGAGAGATACGCCAGGAGGCAAAGGTGCGGTTTTGGATGAGAGACGGCATTATGGCGGCTATAAAGATACTTGACTATATGAAAAAAACAGGACGCAGCCTGAGCGAGATAGATGCTATGCTTCCGCAGTTCAGCACCATTACCCACACCATTGAAATAGATGAAAAGCCGTCTCAGCTGCTTTCCGGATTTAAATCCGACGTAAAAATGCCGCACGAGGGAGTTATGCTCAGCCGCAAGAGCGGCAGCATAATGCTAAAGCCCAGCAAGAGGGGCAATATTATTAAAATTATCACTGAATCGGTAAACACCGAAGCCGCCGAAGAGCTTTATGCTGAAATAAAGGACAGCATAAGAGGCAGGGAAGTATCAGAAAAATAAAATGCGCCTTGAAATAATAAATTTTAAAGCTGACAAAATAAAGAAATTTATTCTTTATCAATGCATCAGGCGAAAATATAAATAAAGCTTCAATGACGGTGCCTTTTATAAGCCTAAAGCAGTATTACAAGCTATAAAAGCTATATTACTCGTAATTTATATAATTAATGTTTGGGATTTTGCCCGCTTTTGATTTGCAGAAGCGGGCATTTTGCCGCTTAAAAATAATAAAGTCTAAGCTGCAAAACAGATAGAAAAAGCTTTATGGGCGACTTTCAGAGAGCATATTAAATTTGAAAAAATATCTGAGACTATCAGAGGCGCTTTATACACAATGGCGACTTCGCGACAAATATATAATGATAAGCCGGCCGCTTATTGAGCTTCTCAAGCTTGCAGCAAGATGTTTGCGGGCCGTACGAGTCGTTGGCTTATCGGCGGTTTTGTTTTATTAGACTCATATATTTACCGCTGCGTAAAGTAAATATTGTGTAGTGGAATTTTAAATATTTTTTGATGAACCTTATTTAATGCTTTATTATGCTCGGTTAAATCCATAAAAATAATCCGGCACAAATTGCGCCGGATTATAGCAGCATTTGCTGTGCCGCTTTTTAATTTTAAGTGTTAAACTTAATCGGTATAGACGTTGTATACGGGGTTCATTGAGTGCGAAACCGTGCTGTCGGCCTGCGCTTGTTGCAGGATTAAAGCATATTCACCATTTTCACTTTCTATGCACGCCAATGCCGAAGGAGAGAAACGGTCAGCCCTGCTGGCTGCTATTTGAATTGCTCGCTGTATAAGGCGCTGCGTCAGGAATGCTGCCGAATTTATCCGCCGGTGCATTCTGCGCATTCTGCTCGCCGGAATTTTGCTGCACGCCGCCGTTACCCTGGTCGAATCCTGCTGCCTGCATATTTGCATTATAGTAATATGCAAGCTGCGCGTTTATAAAATTGAACAAGCCTGTTACAGTGCTTTTTAAAGAGCTTTTGGGAATAGCTGCAAAAAAAGAATTGTTTAACTCCTGTTCTCTCCAAAAGTACAACGAACCTATACCCATTCTTATCCATGCTTCAATATACATTGCGTTTTGGTCAAAGCTCAGACGTATAAACTGCATTGCCGTCATCATACCTGTGCCCTTTTTATAGCACTGCTGATTGTTTTTATAATTTATGTATTTAAATCCCATCTGCTTTAAATAAGCGTCTGCCGCCGCATACGCCGTCTGCTGATAATTTTGCGCAACCTGATAAGGATATACCGACCTGCCCATATTTTTTCCTCCCACCGTTTTTTGCCGCCGATAAATTTTGAATACGGCCGCTACTATATATTTTTATTATTATTTTAACCGTATTATAACCTTGCGTCAATGGTACTGTATATAAATTAAAGTTTTTATAGCATCCGGATGCGCGACCGAATGCGGCGCTTTGCGGCTGACTTAGCGATAAACAGAACCGTCCGCGTGTCGATACAGTAAAAGCGAATAAAGATAAGCTGATTTAAAACGAGATTTTATGCCAATGAGCCATTAAGCTGAAAAACATTTTTATTCCCCTTGACACGGACAAGCTGTATAAGTTACAATTAATTTTAAATATGTGGCCGGATTTATTTTAGAGCATTTGCATCAGCTTTCTAGGTGTGTAAAGACGATGCGATGCTTAAGCTGAAAATAAAGGGCATGTACGGAACATTGTCTGCGCCTGTCAGATAATTTGCCCTTATATTTTTATGCCGTTTTGCGGTATGGTGCACCAGATACGTAGCATAAACGCATGTGGTGCTTTAAATCTATGCTTATATTATTGCGAAAGCTTAAATATGCGAATAAATTTGCATAATTTTGCCAATACATAAAAAGAGATGTACTTTAATTTTAAACGGCATAATTGCTCGAGTATACGGTAACATGCGCTTGATATGTGAAACGCAGCGGTTATAATCATGGCGTTTGGTTTGCATATTGATGGAGCGTGTAATATTAACTGAGTAATAAAATCGGAGCATACATAATAAATTTATAAATTTTTATTGGAGGAAATAATGGCAAATACTAAAAACGCCGCCTCACAGCAGCGCGCGCAGGTTCCTGCAAAGAATGCGGGAAAGCGACCGGCGCCAAGACTTGGCGCGAATAAAAGCGCGAAAATAAGCGGGGCGGCTGAAAAGAACAATAGTAAAAACACAAAAGCAAGAACGACAAAAAATGCAAATACAAATAAAACAAGAACAGCTGCAAAGAGCAGCAATATGCCAAAGCAAAAGACGCCGAAAAACAAGAGGACATCAGCCGGACGCGGGAAAAGTGTGCCTACTCTTCCGGTAAGGGTTATACCTCTCGGTGGACTTGGCGAAATAGGCAAAAACATAACGGTATATGAATACGGCGACGAGGCAATGATAGTGGACTGCGGCATGTCTTTCCCAGACAGCGACATGCCGGGCGTCGACATAGTTATACCCGACTTTACCTATATAGTAAAAAATCAGGATAAAATAAAGGGACTTGTGCTCACTCACGGGCATGAGGACCACATAGGCGGCCTGCCGTATCTGCTGAAAGAGGCTAATATACCCATATACGGCACAAAGCTTACTTTAGGGCTTGTAGAGGGCAAGCTTAAAGAGCATGGACTGATGAGCTCAGCAAAACTTAATGTGGTATCGCCCGGGGATGTTATAGACTTGGGCTGCTTTAAGGTTGAGTTTATAAGGGTCAACCACTCCATCCCCGACGCCGTGGCGGTAGCCATAAAAACGCCGGCGGGCGTGCTTGTGCATACCGGCGATTTTAAAATTGACACAACCCCCATTGACGATAAAATTATAGACCTTGCACGATTTGGCCAGCTTGGCAAGGAAGGGGTACTGGCACTGCTTTCAGAATCTACCAACGCCGAGCGCCCGGGATTTTCTATGAGCGAGCGCAAGGTGGGCGACTCATTTTCAACTCTGTTTAAAAAAGCGGAAAACCGCAGGATTATAGTAGCGACCTTCTCATCAAACATACACCGCGTCCAGCAGATAATAGACGAGGCGGCGAGATGCAAGAGAAAGGTGTGCATATCCGGCAGGAGCATGATAAACGTTGTCGGCGTCGGAATAGAGCTTGGATATCTCAACGTACCGAAGGGCGTTATGATTGAGCTTGACGAGATGAAAAATTATCCGCCGGAGCAGATAGTGATAATAACAACCGGCAGTCAGGGCGAGCCCATGTCGGCGCTGCACAGGATGGCGCTGTCGGAGCACCGGCAGGTAACGGTAGGCCCCAATGATTTGATTATAATATCCGCAACTCCGATACCCGGAAACGAAAAGCTTGTATCAAATGTTGTAAACGAGCTGTTAAAGCTCGGCGCGCAGGTGGTATATGAAAAAATGTACGAGGTGCATGTATCCGGGCACGCGTATCAAGAGGAACTCAAGCTCATGATAGGGCTTGTGGACCCGAAATTTTTCCTGCCAATACACGGCGAGTACAAGCATCTTGCAAAGCATATAGGACTAGCGCGCAGCCTTGGAATAAGCGAGAAAAACACCATTATACCGGAGATAGGCAAGATAATTGAAATATCGGAGAAAGGCATGAAGTTTGCCGGCAGCGTGCAGTCGGGCAAGGTGCTGGTCGATGGGTTAGGAGTAGGCGATGTAGGCAGCATAGTGCTGCGTGACCGCAAGCATCTTGCAGAGGACGGGCTTATTGTAGCCGTAATGACAATAGATTCGGCGACGGGCGACATAATCGCCGGACCGGATATAGTGTCCCGCGGCTTTGTATATGTTAAAGAGTCTGAAACGCTTCTTGACGACGCTTGCAAGGTGGCGGTCAACGCGCTGGACAAGTGCTATGCATCCGGTACAAGAGACTGGAACGGCATAAAGACGAAGGTGCGCGACGATTTGTCGAAATTTTTGTGGGAGAAAACAAAGCGCAGCCCGATGATACTTCCTATAATAATGGAGGTATAATGATTTGCGGTTATCCGCAGGTAATTAACGAGACCAGAAAAGCACAGCGGCCTACTATTTTGAGATATTAGGCAAAGCTGTGCTTTTATTTTAAAATAATTGTCTATGCGGATATTATGTGTTATAATAACCTCACGGCGCAAACGAAAGCGAAGCTTTCGGCGCCTGAGAGAACATTGAATAACGCGATTTGGACTGGGAAATGTCTGAAGCTGCGAGTGTTGAGGCAAATCGCTTATTGAATAACCTCACGGCGCAAATGAAAATCGAAGATTTTCGAGTGCTGAGAGAACATTGAATGACGCGATTTAGACTGGGAAATGTCTGGAGTCGTGAGCGTTGAGGTAAATCGCTTATTGAATAACCTCACGCACTAAACGAAAATCGAAGATTTCCGAGTGCTGAGAGAACATTGAATAACGCGATTTAGGCAGGAAGATGTCTGAAGTCGTGAGCGTTGAGGTAAATCGCTCCTCACGCACTAAACGAAAATCGAAGATTTCCGAGTGCTGAGAGATACATTCCGACACATGCCGATTATACTAAGAAAATGCCGCCGGACAAGTAGGATTTACACAATATCCTACGCGCTAAAGGCGGCAAATCCGGCTTAGACATTTAGAAAATATTATTCTCCGGCCGATTGCGATGATTTAATTGACCAAAGCGGCCGGACGCAGATGAGGTTGGTCGAACTTGGCTTTGCCGGCGACGGCCGTGTGCTGCTGCCGCACTTTATACGGACTTAGCCTTGCTGATATAATTTGGAAAGCATATATTGATTTTAAGCTGATATGCAGGGTTCATATCTGTGCATTGATGCTATTTGATGCTATTTATATTTACTTATAAGCGGGAATACCGCCTGAATAGGAGAAGTCAGATGAAACGCAATATCTGGAATTTGACACCTGTAGTAATAGTACTTATCATACTTGTGATAATGCAGACGGCATATATAGCAGTGCTTAACTGGCGATATGCCATAGTGGCGGCAGTGGTGTCGCTCGGTGTGCTGATATTTGCTTTTATCCGGCTGAGAATGCTGAATAAGGATATTAGAAAATACATATTCAGCCTTGCCGACGATTTGAGACAGGAGGGCTCTGACGTACTAAGCGGCTTTACAATGCCGATTTTAGTTACGCATGACACGGGCGAAATTATATGGTACAACGAATCTTTTAGGACGCACGTGTTGCACGGAAGAGACGCTTACGGCGAGCATTACGGCTTTATTATAAGTAAAGATACCGAAGATATATTGCGCTCAAACCGCAGGGCGGACGTCGAATATGATGATAAAAGCTTCTCGGTTTATGAAAGCGACTCTGCAAAAGATGACAGAGTTACTAAAATCTTATATTTCTTTGATGAAACTAATTTAAAGCGTACGGCCAAGGAGTATGGTGAAACCCGCCCGGTTGTAATGCTTATAACTATAGACAACATGGAAGATGTCACAAAGGACTGGAAAAACAGCGAGCGCGCAATTGTATCCGGCGAGATTGACAATTTGGTAGAGAGCATGGCTCAAGACGGAAATGCTTTGCTCACAAAGCTTGCATCTGACAGGTATTTGCTTGTTATGGAAGAGCGCGTGCTTAATGATATGGAGAAAAGCAAATTTAAGATATTAGAAACAGTAAAAGGGCTTACTGTAGAAGGTCGTACCGGCGGGCTGAGTTTGTCAATAGGCGCGGGCTGCGGCAGCACTTTAAAAGAGTGCGATTTAAACGCGCGGCAGGCGCTTGATATGGTCTTAGGGCGCGGCGGTGATCAGGCGGCGATTAAAAATAAAAATGAATATAAATTTTTCGGCAGTGCTTCTAAAACGGTGGAGCGAAGAACTAAGGTCCGTGCGCGTGTTGTGGCGTCTGCTGTAAAAGAGCTTATTTTAAGCAGCGACAATGTGCTCATAATGGGCCATGGTTATGCCGACCTTGACGCGCTGGGCGCTGCCGTCGGCCTATGGCGTGCGGTAGTGGAGCTGGAGAAGACCGGCAAAATAGTCATGACTCGCTCGAAATCGCTTGCGCTGCCGCTTTTAGAGAGGATGGAGCAGCATGGCATAACCGACGCAGTAATTGAGCCGGAGCAGGCGCTGCACATGATAACTAAGCGCACGTTGCTTATTGTTGTCGACTCGCATATTGCCGAACTGCTGGATTCTCCAGAGGTGTTCAGAAAGTGCAGCACTATTGTTGTAATTGACCATCACCGCAGGACGGTGGATTATATAAACAACGCCGTAATATTTTACCACGAGCCTTACTCGTCATCGACCTGTGAGCTTGTAACGGAAATGCTTCAGTACATGGGCGAGCATTTTGTCGGCTCGCTGGAATCTGAGGCGCTTATGTCGGGCATAATGCTGGACACCCGCAATTTTGTGCTTCGCACCGGCGTACGCACATTTGAGGCGGCGGCATTCCTCCGCAGCAGGGGCGCCGACCCGGTAGAGGTTAAACGGCTGTTTTCCGGCAGTATGGATTTATATATGACGCGCTCGCAGATAGTGTCGTCAGCGGAGATAATAGGCGACTGCGCCATAGCCACCACCGACGCAAAGGACGGCAATATACGCATAGTGGCAGCGCAGGCGGCGGACGAGCTGCTGTCGATATCCGGTGTAGATGCATCGTTTGTAATAATGCATATTAACGATATCGTAAATATTTCTGCGCGCTCGTTCGGCAAGATTAACGTCCAGCTTATAATGGAAAAGCTCGGCGGCGGCGGACACATGACAATGGCGGCGGCGCAGCTTAAGGACACTACTCTGTTTGAGGCAAAACGCAGGCTTATAGACGCCATAAACGAATATAACGAGAGTATGGCGTAAATGGCAATATCAGAGGACTTGCAAAAATTAATCAGTGTTTTAGCACGGTTAATTGGCGATTGGGTTGGTCCAACGGCTTACAGACGGCAGATTAATATAAATAAGTAGATTAAGGTTTTGCATAAAAGAACGAATGGCTTGATATAGACATATAAGCAATGCTTGAGGCGATTTTATAAAGCATGTGTGCCGCTTTAATTAATAAATAGGCTTTTACTCTTAATGCATTTGAAGTTTGACGCTGTAAGTGCCAAGGCTAAAGGCAAAAAGCGAGCTTTTTATACAATGCGCACGATGAAATTTATAATATAACTCATCCGACGGCCGGAGGATAAATTAAGAGGCGAAATATAGCCGGATGTAATGGCATGGCGGATACAAGTACGCGTCTGTGTGATAGTACGCGGCGTATATTGCAAGACACATGCCGGGCATGCGCAATTTGATATATTTCGGAGCTGTCGCATAAAATCTCAGGGTGAATTTATAGCAAAGAAACATATATAATGGTTTTATATCAGTGGAATATTACGGCGCATATGGCGCATAACTATCATTTAAATTATGGAATTGGAGGATATATATGAAAGTAGTATTTAAAACAGATGTAAAGGGCAAAGGCAAGGCGGGCGAGATAAAGGAAATCTCCGACGGCTATGCCAGAAACTTTTTGCTGCCGAGAGGCCTTGCAGTAGAGGCTTCGGCGTCAGCATTAAACGATATAAAGAACAAAGAAGCGGCGAAGGCGCATCATCTTGAAGAGGAGCGTGCTGCCGCAAAGGCGGTTTGCGACAAGATAGATGGAAAAACCATCACCATACACGCGAAAGCGGGTGAGAGCGGCAAGCTGTTTGGCGCCGTAACATCAAAAGAAATTGCCGAGGAAATAAACAAAGCTTTTGGCGTAGCGGTTGACAAGAAAAAGGTGTCGGTGCCGATGGACATTAAGGCCTACGGCGCGTATGACGTTCAGGTAAAGCTGCACATGGGCATGATTTCGAACGTAAAGGTAATGGTTGTGGAATAAGCCGAATGGCAAAGGAGTGTATTTAAGTTGCCGGAGCAGAATCTATTTTCCGAATACGGCCAGCAGGTGCCCTTTTCGCTGGAGGCGGAGCAGTCGGTGCTGGGCGGCATATTGCTTGACCCGTCGAGCATAACCCGCGTGGCCGACACAATTAAGGCGGAGCATTTTTATCTTCCGCAGCATCAGGCTATATATCGGGTTATATTCGACATGTTCCAGCTCAGCTCGAAAATAGACACCGTCACAGTGCTGGAGGAGCTTAAGAAGTCCGGCCTGTACGACGACGCCGGCGGCAAGGCATATCTTGTCCAGCTTGCGCAGACGGTGCCGTCGATAGCGAATATAGAGAGCTATGCCGCTATAGTGCGGGAGAAATATTATGTACGCTCGCTCATAAGCGCGGCGCGGGAAATTATATCCGATGCGACGGAGGGCACCTCCGACGCCGGCGTGCTTTTGGATTCTGCCGAGCAGCGCATTTTTGAGATAAGACAGGGCAAGGAGGTTACCGGCCTCCGCCATATAAAAGACATAATAGTCAACGAGACGCTTGACCGCATAGACAAGATATCAAATCCCGAGACCCGCGGCGACTATATCGGCATACCCTGCGGAATATCCGACCTTGACAGAATAATAACGGGCCTTAACAAGTCAGACCTAATAATACTCGGCGCGCGCCCCGGCATGGGAAAAACGAGCTTTGCGCTTAACATTGCGCGCAACGTTGCGGTGCAGCAGGGGAAATCCGTCTGCTTTTTCTCGCTTGAGATGACGCGCGACCAGTTGGCGCAGCGAATGCTGTCGGACGAGGCGTCGATAAAGAGTGAGAAGCTGCGCAGCGGCGACATATCAGGACCGGAGTGGACGCGGCTTATACAGGCGAGCGACGTGCTTTCAAAAGCGCCGATATATTTTGACGAATCCTCCGGCATAACGGTGCCGGAAATAAAAGCAAAGGTCCGCCGCATGAAAAAGGCCGACCTTGTTATAATAGACTATCTGCAGCTCATGCGTTCGGCCCGCCGGACGGAGAACAGGGTTCAAGAGGTCAGCGACATAACGCGAAACCTGAAGATAATGGCGAAAGACTTAGGCGTGCCGGTGCTGGTATGCGCCCAGCTTTCGCGCGGAACTGAGGTAAAGGGCAAGTCTCATCGTCCGCAGCTGGCGGATTTGAGAGAGTCAGGCTCTATTGAGCAGGACGCTGATATAGTGCTCTTCCTTTATAGGGAAAGCTATTATCAGGGGGATATGGACGAGGGCGATGCGCCGCCGGATACGACGTCGGCGGAAGTAATAGTAGCCAAAAACCGCCATGGTGAGACGGGCACCGTCAAGCTGCACTGGACGGGCGAGTTTACCCGTTTTACGGCACAGGAAGCATATCGCAATGAAGGATAAAGTATTAAGTACAATAAAGGAATATAATATGCTGCCGGCGGGCACTTCTGTGCTTGTGGCTTTATCGGGCGGCGCTGATTCAATGGCGCTGCTGCATATACTTTTGGAGCTTAAAGACACTCTTGGCATAGACAGGATAGAAGCTGCGCATTTTAATCATATGATACGCGGCGACGAAGCCGACAGGGACGAAGAATTTGTGAAAAAGTCATGTGAAGATTTAGGAGTAAAACTTCATGTCGCAAGAGCGGATGTGCCGAGCATTTCGGCACAGACAGGGGAGGGACATGAGGAGTGTGGCCGCCGCTTAAGATACGAATTCTTCGAAAAGTGCGCACCGTCCGACTTTATGATAGCGACGGCGCATAATTTAAACGACAATGCCGAGACAATGCTGATAAACCTCATCCGCGGCACAGGGCTTAAGGGACTGTGCGGCATACCGGCCGTCCGCGGCAGAATAATTCGTCCGCTGCTCTCCTGCAGCCGTGTAGAGATTGAGGAATACTGCAGGCAAAGCAATATAAGCTATGTGACGGATTCCACAAACTTAGAGGAAATATACATCCGCAATAAAATAAGGAGACACATACTCCCCGCTTTGCAGGAAATAAATGAGTCTTCACTGCAAAATATATATACAGCGTCGCAGCATAACCGTATAGACGAGGAATTTTTAGAGACACAAAGCCGAAAAATATCAGAAAGAATAAAGGAAGAAAACATAAGCGGATTTGCCGGCGGGATATCCATTTCGCAGCTTAGGCCGCTGCATATAAGCCTGCTTATAAGATTTTTAAAATCGGCGGTTAAGGAAGAATGCGGCATAGAGCTCTCACAGCGCGCCGTTGATGCTTTGTCCAATATGATAAGCAGCGGCGCCGGCCGTGTTGACATTGGCGGTGGATATACGGCGTCGGTGCGCAAAAGCAAGCTGTATATTGAAAATTATGTCGAAAAAGCCGTAAATTCCGTCAGCATAGACTTAGGTAAAGGCGACTTTTTAGGCAGCGATGTAAAATTATGCATAATTGACGCAGAAGAAATTAATAAATGCAAAAATGTTAACAAAAAATTTTTAAACTGCTTACTTGACTATGATAAAATAAATCCCAATCTAATCTTAAGGCAGCGAAAAGAGGGCGACAAGATAACTCTTGCAAGAAGGAATGTAACCAAAAGCCTAAAAAAGCTGTTTAATGAAGTGAATATTCCGCCGCGACTGAGAAGCTCTGTTCCGGTGCTGGCAGAAGATAACGGAAAGGTCGTATGGGTGGCAGGCTTTGGCGCAGATAAATCTGCGGCGATTGACAGGAGCACTAAAAGAGCCGTGGTGATAGAATTAACGCAAAGAGAAAATATATAAAAAGATTTTTTAGTCTAAGCGGCGAAAATGCACCGCGTTTTAAAAATGTACGGGCCATATCGGAAAACATAATTTTTTCAGCGCAAAGCGGCTATGCGGAAATGAATATGCAGGATATGGCGGAGAGCATTTTGCGCGGTGATATTTTACATAAATGAGGATAGACGCGCTGGATGTACATATATTTATCCGGCAAAAATAAGTTTATGAGGGTAGATGCAGATGAATATGTTAGAACAGGCTGTCAAAAATGTAATTATCGACGAAAACAGGTTAAAGCTAATAATTTCAGAGCTTGGGCGCAAAATAAGTGAAGATTACAAAGACAAAAATCTTTTGCTTGTTAGTGTGCTTAAGGGCTCGGTGGTTTTTATGGCCGACCTTATGCGCGCCATAAAAATCCCGTGCAGTGTTGATTTTATGTGCGTTTCATCCTATGGCAGCGGAGTGAAAACCTCCGGCGTGGTTAAAATAGTAAAGGACATTGACATAAATCTTAAGGGCTATGATTTGCTGATAGTAGAGGATATACTCGATTCCGGCCTGACGCTTTCTTATTTAGAGGAAATACTGTCTGCGAGAAATCCTGCCAGCATAAAAATATGCACATTGCTTGACAAGCCGTCGCGTCACATGACGGATATAAAACCGGACTATGTAGGCGCTGTGGTGCCGGATGTGTTTATAATAGGCTACGGCCTCGATTATGATGAAAAATACCGTAATTTGCCATATGTGGCGGAGATTGACGAGAAATATATATAAAACATATGTCCCGGTTGTAAGGGAATATAAGGAGTGGTAATACTTGAACAAAAATGTCAGGAATATTCTGCTGTATGTAGGGCTTCCGCTGGTGCTGCTACTGAGCATAATATTTGTGTCGATTAACATGACTCAAACGGCAAGTCCCAAATATTATGAGATAGTAGAGATGTTTTATAATAATGAGATAGCCGAATGTAACCTTAACTTGGCTAGCCGTGATTTGAAATATACATTGCGCAGCGAGCCGGGCAAGGTTTACAGCTACACGGTGCCGGATGTTTCTATTTTCTATAACGACGTAGGCGAGATACTTAAGGAAAGCTCTGCACAACATTCTGGAGATGCGGCTACTAAGATAGAGTATAATTATGAGGCTGGAAATAATTTGTCATGGCTTACCAGCATGATACCGATGGTGATAATTTTAGTGCTGCTTGTCGCCTTCTGGTACTTTATGATGAAGCGCATGAGCCAGAGCATGGGCGGCGACAAAACGCTGAGCTTTGGCAAGGCAAAATACAAGCAGGCGGCGGACGACAAGCGAAAGACCACCTTTGCCGATGTAGCGGGCGCTGATGAGGAAAAGGAAGAACTTCAGGAAATAGTCGACTTTTTAAAGAATCCGCAGAAGTATAACGAACTTGGAGCGAGAATACCCAAGGGCGTGCTGCTGGTCGGCCCTCCGGGCACAGGTAAGACATTGCTGTCGCGCGCCGTTGCGGGTGAGGCAAATGTTCCGTTTTTCTCAATATCCGGCTCTGACTTTGTTGAGATGTTCGTCGGCGTCGGTGCATCGAGAGTAAGAGACTTGTTCAACGAGGCGAAGAAGAACTCACCGTCGATAATATTCATAGACGAGATAGACGCGGTAGGCCGTCAGCGCGGCGCCGGACTCGGCGGCGGTCACGACGAGCGGGAGCAGACCCTCAACCAGCTGCTGGTTGAGATGGACGGCTTCGGCAACAATGAGGGCGTGG
>USGR01000010.1 GCA_900554165.1 uncultured Oscillospiraceae bacterium
ATAATCGAATGACCGTGAGCATTCATTTTGGAGGAAAATATGATTAATACGCATGTAAAATTACCGGGATTAGATTTAAAGAATCCAGTTATGCCAGCAAGTGGAACTTTTGGTTTTGGAGATGTGCCAGCAGCTAAGAAGTTTGATTTAAATGATCTTGGAGCAATGGTTATTAAGACTACTACTCCGCATGCAACAACAGGTAATCCTCAGCCGCAAATAGCTGTTTTAGAGACCGGAGTTTTAAATTCAGTTGGATTAACAAATCCTGGAGTTGATGCGGTAATTGAAGATAAGTTAAAACCTTTACGTCAGAGTTATCCTGATTTGCCAATCATGGCTAGCGTTGGTGGCGAAGATGAAGCAGGTTATGTTGAAGTAGCTAAAAAATTATCTGATTCAGGTTTAGTTAATGCTTTAGAAATTAATGTTTCTTGTCCTAACGTAAACCAAGGCGGAATGAGTTTTGGTGTTCATCCAGATGTAGTTGAATCTTTAACTAAGAAAATTAAGGCAGTGACTAATGTTCCCATTTATGTGAAGTTAACTCCAAATGTGACTGATATTACACAAATTTCTAAAGCTGCTGAAAAACACCGCTGCATTCTTAAGCTTATCAAGCGAAGATGTCGCTCCAAACTCCTGCTCCCATTTTTCTATCAGCTTGTGCGGCTTCTCCTTTTTTACGAGCGGCAGCCATGCTTCTGCCCGCTCAAGCCATTTGTCAAGCGGGAAGTCTATCGCGCCTTGCTCTTTTCGCTCCTGTGCCTCAGCACTGCTCTGCACTGCGCCAAGCTCATGGCCGTCCTGCCGATACTCCTTCGCCACATCTGCACTGAGCCCGCCGGGCAGGTCCGTTTGAATTTTTTGCATCTGCTCTGCCTGATGCAGCGCATCAGGCATCTCTATTTCGCCGTCGGTTGGCGTAGAGGACGCCCTCTTCTGCGCATTACCGATACTCTCGCCTATATTAAGCGCTGTGGTGTCGGAATTAGGATTACATGCGGTATTGTCCCTCTCATTTCCCGCCGCCAAATTGGCGCTGCGGGATACGCTGTTGTAAAAAGCCTCTCTTATTGCCTCAGCGTCGAACGTCTTAATTCCGGCGCAGATTTTTTTGGCTTTCTCGATTAAATCCGCCGGGCAGCCCCACAGCAGGCGCAGCGATGTTGCCAGCGACGCCAAATCAGATATATCTTCAAGCGAATGGAAAAATGAAAGAACGCCTCTTACATCGTCGGAGCTTAAATAGTCCTCGCGGCCGCTTATAACGCAGGGGATGTCGTCATGGCGCAAGCACTTCTCAATCAGCTCAAGCTGCCGATGCGTGCGGCAAAGCACGGCAATATCCGAAAAGGACGCCGCCTCCCTTTCGTGATGCATTGACTGCGCCTCCAGCATATCTACGCCGCCCGCCATGCGCCCTATTTCCTTGGCAATATATATTCCCTCGCCGAGCTCGTCGGCCGTCCTTACAACACGCACCGCTTCGCCGGCCGGCAGGTTGGGGTTAAGCAGACGTTTTTCGCCGGGATTTTTTTCTATTACCGCTGCCGCCGCCTGTAAAATCTCCGGCGTTGAGCGGTAATTTTCTTTAAGGCGTATTTCACACATATCCGGAAAGCTCTCATGCAGTCGCTCAAAGCATCGGCCGGTCGAGCCTCTAAAACCGTAAATAGACTGGTCGGGGTCGCCTATCACAAACAGGCTGTCACAGCACTTGCTCCACAGATTTATCAGCTCAAACTGCATATCGTTTATGTCCTGAAACTCGTCTATCAGCAGATATTTAAAGCTTCTGCGTCCCGTGATATCAATTTTTAACGCTTCTGTCAGCAAGTCGTCAAAGTCCAGAACGCCAAGCTCTTTAAGCCGCGCGCAGTAGGCGTTATACAGCTCTGCGTCTATGCCGCTGTCCTCTATATCGGCGCCGTTCTTGACCTTGGACACGGCGCTGATATAGCTTTTTGCGCTTATTTTACGCCCGGCGCTGCGCAGCAGCTCGTCCGCTATGTCCAGCGCCTCGCCCTCGCTTATAAGCTGTGCGCCGCTCAGCATATTAAGGCAAATGGAGTGAAAGGTGCCAATAGTTATTTTAGATGCCGCGCGCTTGCCGCCGAGCTGCTTTTCAAGGCGCTCGCGCATCTCTGCCGCCGCCTGATTTGTAAAGGTAACGGCGGTAATCTCATCGGGCCTTACGCCAAGATTGCTTATTAAATACTCTATGCGGGAAATAAGTGTTTTTGTCTTTCCGGTACCCGGTCCGGCGATTACCGCTACAACCCGCTCGGAGGCTGTAGCCGCGCGCTGCTGCTCCATATTAAGCGCCGCCAGCCCCGATTTTGACGCGTCTTTATAAACATCGGCGGCAAGCTCCGCCGCCTGTTCGGATGAGACGGACTTGACTGATTTTTTATACTCCCGCTTGGCTTTTTCCTTAATTTGCATCGACTGGACGCCGAACAGCGACATCTGCCCGTTAAGCTGCTCTATCTCAGATGGGGTGAGCAGCGATATTACTCCATACTCGCCGTCAAACCCGGCGCGGCGCGACACCTTGCCCTGCCTGAGCCGGCGTATGCCCTCGGCTACACACGGCCCGGCTGTTTTTTCTATGTCTTCAATGGGCGCCGTGCGCAGAATGTAAAACTCCGGTCCAAGCTCGCTTAAAATATTTTCATATCTCTGAAGCGTTTTTTTACTCGTTGCCGACGTTCCGGTCGAGGCGGCTATAACCTCCGGCAGCGGCACCAAGCTTTCATACGGCTTCGCGCCATCCGGACGATGGCCTGCCGGACGGTCGGCAAGCTCTTCCACCCTGTGCTCAACCCCTATTGTCAGCTTTTTGCCGCATACAGGACATATATTCCCAAGCTCTGCCGCTTCAACAGGCGTTAAACATACGCCGCAGTTGCGGTGTCCGTCAAGGTGATATTTTCCCTCTTCGGGGAAAAACTCAATTGTGCCCGAAAAGCCATTGCCGGTGCGTATGGCTTCAACCATTTCCGTGTATGAAAGGCCGGTGTCTAAAATATCCGCCTCTCTGCCCAGCTTTGCCGGGGAATGCGCATCGGAGTGCGACACCAGCGTCAGGCCGTCAAGCTGCGAAACTCTCCAGTTCATTGGCGGGTCGGATGAAAGCCCCGTTTCCACTGCGTGGATATAAGGGGTTAAGTCGTCAAAGCATTCTTTTATGCTGTCAAAGCCGGAAAAGGCGCCGAACATGGCAAAATGCGGCGTCCATATATGCGCCGGTATAAACTCTGCGTTGGGACAGGTTTCCAGTGTTATTTCCAGCAAGTCCCTGCTGTCAAGCCCTAAAATAGGCCGCCCGTCGGAGTGGATGTTGCCTATCGCCTCAAGCTTTGCCGAAAGCTCGTCGGCGGCTTCTAAGCTCGGCAGTATTATCACATTATGTACCTTGCGGGTCTTGCCGCCGCGCTTATAAATCGAGCTTATTTCTCCCGTTACCACAAACCGCGGCGTCTCTGCGCCCACATCGCACGGCAGACGCAAATCGTCCCGCAAAGTATACAGCCCCTCTTCTGCAGGGACAAGCTGCTCTTTAAGCTCTGCGCGCCATGCCGGATGTGTGAAATCGCCCGTGCCGATAAGCTGAATGCCTTTGCGGCGCGCCCAGAACTCTAAGTGCGGAGCATCGCCGTCCTTGCTGGTGGCGCGCGAAAAGCGCGAGTGTATATGAAGATCCGCTATATACATAATGACACCTTCTGTCGTATATATAATTTAATAGTATAATTATAGTATTTTGGGTAGTTAAATACAACGAACAAATCAATAAATGATGATTTTAACAGGATTTTTCATTGTTTTCTCGCTAATATTTCTTAACTGAACTTTTGCGGCAACTCCAGCCGACAAAACATTGCTTTATTTGATAAAATATGATATATTGGTAAAAACGTGAATAGGGGATGCGTATGAATAATAAAATCAGATTATTGGCTGTCATATTTCTTCTCCTTATAATGTCTGCCGCTGTGTTTTTAAACGGCTGTTCGTCGGAAAACAGCAGTAATACGGCGGGCGGAACTTTGCTCAGCGGCTTATTAGCTTCAACAGAGATTTCTTCAAGTGCAAATACGGACGCATTAGGCTCAGATAACTCTTTGCTCGGTTCAGGACAAAGCCCTGAAAGCCCCGCTCATGAGAGCACTATAGAAACATCTGGTGAAAAAGATTCTTCCTCAAAAGCAAAAACTTTATCGTCAGAAAGCCCAACCTCTTCTAAAGCCGCTGAATTGTCCAGCGTGGCCGGCCGAGAAAGCTCCATTTCATCCACTTCGTCGGAAGCCGTTTCATCATATCCTTTAATAATTTATCCTGAAAACGAGACTTTCGAAGTCCCGTCTACAATGGAGTATCATAAGGGAAACTGTGAAGTTTTAACGGCGTTGAGAAGAAATAAGGCGGAAGTAAACCGCTGTCGGACTGGATTTAGGAACAACGAATTTTGTTATATCGCCGACGATGCCTATTCGCCGTGCAAAATTTGCAATCCTGAAAAAATAACTTATTTTAAATAGCAACCTCTCTGCTCATGGCGCTCTTTTTATGTAAGAGCGCCGTTTTAAATTTTTAAGCAGAAATTTTCCCTACTTTTTAACCTGCCTAAAATCAATATATCAATATATAAGAAGAAGCATAAACTTAAAAAGTTCTGACAGCGGCGTCTTGACAACCGACAGTTGCTTAAATAGCACTTTTGGCTTTATTGCATTGATATAAGCATATGATATAATCAAAGCATTAAAAATGGGAGGTTATAATTATGGCGATAAGCAATATGATAAATAAGCTGCGCACCAACGCAAATATGTCTCAGGAGCAGTTTGCTGAGCTGTTCGGCATCTCTCGGCAGTCGGTGCAGAAATGGGAGTACGGCTCATCTGTGCCGGAGCTTGACAAACTTATTAAAATATGCAAGTATTTTGACGTTTCTCTTGATGCTTTAGTCCTTGAAAGCGATACACGTATTACAGAGGAGCTAAGCTTTAATAAAGCCATTAAGCCTAAATATGCAAATCTACACGAGTGGGAATCATATTCTTCAAACTTGCTTACAGAGTGCCAGCAGTCGATAGAAGAGGGGCTTGACATAGAGCCGTATAAAGACGTGTTCACTGCCACTGCGAGGCTGCCCAAAAACGAGATAAAGAAAAAGCTCGGCGATATTCTTTTTGAGGTAGTAATCAATGCCAAAACGGCAGAAGGCTACAAGTATATTGAACCGTCGGCGCTTGAAGAAATAAAAAATTTAAGAATTGACGCCAAGGCGTTGCCGGATGTTAACGAAAGCCTGCTGGAGTCCAAGATTTACGGCGCATGGATGGGCAGGGTCTGCGGATGTCTTTTGGGAAAAACAGTGGAGGGCATCAGAACAGACGAATTAATTCCATTTTTAAAAGAAACCGGCAACTATCCCATGCATAGATATATCCTGCGCAGCGATTTAAATGATGATATAATAAACAAATATAAATTCCGCTTTGCAAGCAGATGCTGCGCTGACGTAATAGACGGAATGCCGGTAGATGATGATACAAATTATACCGTATTAGCGCAGAAGGTAGTCGAAAAATACGGCAGGGATTTTACTGCCTATGATGTTTCGAGAGCATGGCTGGAGCTTCAGAGCAAAAATGCATATTGCACGGCGGAGCGTGTAGCTTTCTGCAACTTTGTCAAAGGATTTGAACCGCCCGAGTCAGCGGTTTATAAAAATCCCTACCGCGAGTGGATAGGCGCACAAATTCGCGGTGACTATTTCGGATATATTAATCCTGGAAATCCCGAGCTGGCCGCCGAAATGGCTTTTCGCGATGCGTCGATTTCTCATGTCAAAAACGGTATATACGGTGAAATGTTTGTTGCGGCAATGCTTGCCGCCGCCGCCTGTACTGACGATATAAAAGAAATTATACTCAGCGGACTTGCACAGATACCGCATACTTCACGGCTGTACGAAGCCATTATGGATGTGCTGACGGGCTTTGAAAACGGAACTTCGCAGAAAGACTGCTTTGCCGATATCCACAGCCGGTATGATGAATATACCTCTCACGGCTGGTGCCACACAATACCGAACGCGATGATAGTTGCGGCGTCTCTGCTTTACGGCGGCGATTTTGGCAAGTCCATCTGCATGTCGGTAGAAACCGGCTTCGACACCGACTGCAACGGTGCGACCGTGGGCTCTATTCTCGGCATGGCAAAGGGCATAGGCTGTATTGACTCTGTTTGGACAAATCCTATAAACGATACACTGTATACTTCTATTTTCGGCGTTGGAACAATTAAAATTTCCGATGCTGCGAAAAACACAATGAAACACGTTAAAATCTTAAAGTAAAGTGAGTAAAATTTTAAAGCGGGCGCAAATGGGCTTAAGCTGCTCTGCATATTCGCAAAGCACTTGTTCCGCTAACACAAAATACGCCGAGATATCTCGGCGTATTTTGTGTTTTGATGGGTAAATCCGCGTAATAAACCAGCAGATAACCATTAAAAGTCTTTAACTTAAGGTAACAAGCAAAGCGAGATACAAATAACACTTTATCCAATACAACCATTAAAGCGGCAAGCTGCATCTGGCTATATAATGAGTATAATGCTGACTTAACCTATCTTTTATTCCTTAAGCGGCGCTCATTTCGCAGTACGCTCTGATATATATAAACAGCTCACATCTGATAGCAGCAGTATAATATACTTTGCTGTTTTTTGTACTTTTGCTTTGCAAAAACTATCTTTTCTTAAAAAGCACTTTATGTCCTTTTCCTGCTTAAAACTTCCTCTGTTATTTTTGGAGGCACTTGGTTATATCTGCAATATCATCGGCAAAATCTTCATAAAAAGCCTTTTCATGCGACACTAAAAGCAGGCTGCCCTCAAAGTTTTTAAGGGCTTCTTTAAGCGACTTTTTGGCCTGTTCGTCCAGATGGTTTGTCGGCTCGTCCATAATCAGCATATGACACGGCGACAGTGTCAGCAGACACAGCTTAACCTTGGCCTGCTCGCCGCCGCTCAGCGTTCCTACCGCCTGCTTTGCATGCTCGCTGGAGACGGCGCATTTAGAAAGGCTTGCACGTATCTCTTTTTCCGACATATTCGGAAATGCGTCGGCTACCACCTGCATAGGCGTGCTGTCCGCATTTTCCCATTTAAGCCCCTGCTCATAGTATCCCACTTTTATTTTATCAGAAAGCCGACATTTCCCGCCCAGCGGCTTTAGCTGGCCAAGCAGCGTCTTAATCAATGTAGATTTGCCTATGCCGTTAAAGCCGGTTATAACTATCTTCTCTCCGCTGCTTATTGTTAAATTTAAGCCCGAAAAGAGCTTGTAATAATATCCTACCGCTAAGTCCTCGGCCTGTATGTGGATTTTTTCGCCGCCGCTCAGCGCTTTAAATGAAAATACCGGCGCCGCTTTGTTCTGGCTTGGCGGAGCCAGACGCTCCAGCCGCTCGAGCTGTTTGCGCCGCCCCTTTGCGTTCTTGCTGTTGACACCGGCTATGTTTTTGCGTATATACTCCTCCGTCTTTTTTATTTCCTTTTGCTGAGCTTCGTACCGGCGCCGATAATCCTCTTTTGCGTGCTCTTTCTGCTTAATATAATCGGAAAATTTTCCGACATATTTGCGCATTTCGCCGTTGTCAACATCGCATATGCAGTTGGATATGCGCTCTAAAAACGCATAGTCGTGCGATACCACCATAAACGCCCGCTTGCTTTCGGACAAATAATCGGCCAGCCAGTCAATGTGCTGAACATCAAGAAAGTTTGTCGGCTCATCTAAAAGCAAAACGTCGGGGTCCTTAAGCAGCAGCTTTGCCAATATAACCTTTGCCCTCTGCCCGCCGCTTATCTCCGATATTTTGGAGTTAAGACCTATCGCCGTAAGGCCCAACCCATTGGCAATCTTATCCACCGACGTGTCTATCTGATAGAAATTAGCCGCATCCAGCTTGTTTTGATACTGGGTTATTATCGCCCAGTTCTTTTCAAGATTATCCACATCTGCATAAAGGGCTGACAGCTCCTTTTCTATCTTATACAGCTCTTTATAAGCCGATTTCATAAACTCTAAAATAGTACAGTCTTTATCTATTTTGGCATATTGGTCCAAATGTCCCACAGATATTCTTTTATCCCATACCACACTGCCGGCATCAGGAAGAATATCTCCGCCGCATAAGCTTATAAGCGTGCTTTTGCCCACGCCGTTGTGGCCTACAATTCCCATGTGGTCGCCCTTATACAGCGACAGGCTCGCGTTTTTATATATTACCTTATCGCCATATGAATAGTTTAAATTTGTTATTTCCAGCAAACTCATTTTAACCTCTTCCCCTTATATCAATTCCTCAAAGTCATTATTACCGGCTTATAAACACGCTTTATAGAAAATCGCCGGCACCTGTTTTCGCAGTTTCAGATTTTGAAAGCAATTTTTTCTGTATTCTCTAAAACCTCTCATGCACAGACAAACAATTGCTTTAATGCTTAAATATCGGCCTATCCTCCGCTTGTATATTATCTTTATCTACATAGCTGTAAAGCGGAATAATCCGCGCTTTATAAAAAAAGCAGAAAGCCCTATATACCAGCCTTCTGCTTTGCAATTTATATATTTATTGCAAAAATAAAGGCTGTGTGCAAAACATTGCCACAGCCACAACTCGCTAAATCGCGTTACCGGAAAAATGAGTATAAAAAGCATACGCACAAAGCTAAAACATGCGCGCATAAATCTCATCCTCCGGTGAATTAAAGCGTCTATGCTTTATATGCAGGCTCTGTACAATGCTTCACCGGCGCCATTTGCACAGAGCAGATTCGTATCGCCAATTTCCAAATACTTCTGCTCATCTGTATTTGCTCCTATAATACAATTAATACAATAAGTGCTATTCGCTGCTATGGCAGATTTTATCACAGCATGGCTGGTCTGTCAAGCCGTTTGCAAAAGAGAAATTAAGCATCCTGTCGCCCGCTTAAGCTGCCGGGAAATAAACACGATATGCCGAAAATGTTCCTCCGCGGCGTCTTTTCACTTTTTCGCCCTTGGTATACGTCAGCACACCGGCGGTCTCAAAAGCAAGAGTTTATCCCTGCCGCCAGTATTTTAGGTGCGAAGCAATTTTCAGTAAGAGGGTTTTCATGCGGGCAAGGCAAAAATTTTAACGCAGTCTGCGCGGAAAAATGCTGAAAAGCATATTCTTCCCGACGCTCAGCAGCTTAAGACGTCTTCCGCCAAACTCTATGCATTTTAACATTTCATCTGCTCTATGGACGCAATCGCAGCATATGCTGCGCTTATTCAAGGCTGATGCTATTATCTCCGCTTTTTGCCGGCGCCTCAAAATTTACCTTTAGCTCGTTAAGGCTCTGATACTCCGAATTAACGTCGAGAGTATACCGCATAAGTATTTCGCCACTGTTTCCGTTCAAGCAGCTCTTTATCTGCTCGCCGTACAGCCCTATCATCAGGCAGCCGTAGCCGGTGTCATAATTGCAGAGATGCCTGCGCCCCTTTTCCACCGTAAGCCGGCTTGAGTTTTTCCCCGAGCGCATTACATCGACCACATTGCTGCTGTCTACCGTTATGGTAGTGGTCACATCGCCTTCGCCTTCAGACATAGGCTCAGTATAATTCAGTATATACGCGCCGTTTTTTACCTCAAAGCTGCCCTTTGTCACTATGTTTATAGTATCAGGGTCACTGCAGCCCGGGATAAAATTATTGCTCTCTATTCTTATTATAACTTCCATAATTTCCTCTGTTTTTAGCCTAAACTCTACTTTCGTATAATAACCCTAAAGTCTTTTTATATTCTGCTAAGGCTAAAAGCCCAAGCATTCTGCTGTCGGCGCAATAAATATTTGATATTTACCACGCTTTAGCCCTTTTGATGTAAAGCGCGGCACATATACGGCGTCTTTGCCTCAAGCTTTAGCATGTACCGAAAACCGTACCCAGGCGTGTATGCGGAAAAATTTTATCGCATTATCGACTCGCCGTCGTTTAGCACACAAGCAGGTAAGCTAAATCCGATTTCAGGCAAACGCCGCGCGGGGCTTGCCTTAACACTTAGCAGAAAGTATATGTCAGAGCTTAAAGAATGTCAATATTTTTCTATGTCTATGCGCTCTACTCGTCCGTCAAGATGCCGCCCTATATAATATTCCGCCAGAGCGCCGAATTTTTCCGTGTCGTCGCTTAAATAAAAATCCGTGCTCCCGCCAGATTTTTTGCCGCTTAACAGCTCCAGCCGCTCAAGCTCCGACTTTGCATATATCGCCGCCTGTTCGCCGGAATTTATCAGCGCTATACCCGCGCCCATATAGTCCCTTATGGCGTCGGTCAGCAGCGGATAATGCGTACAGCCCAATATGACAGTGTCCACGCCCGCGCGCTTAAGGCCGCTGAGATATCTCTCCACCATAGTCTTTACAACAATATCGTCGCGGTCTACGCATCCCTCTTCCACCATTGGCACAAACAGCGGACACGCCTGCTCTATTACCTGGGCCGACAGAGAGATTTCGTTGACACTTTTTAAATATGCATGGCTCGCCACCGTAGCGGCAGTAGCTATAACGCCGATTTTGCCGTTTTTCGTCGCTCGTGCCGCAGCAGCAGCCGTCGGCCCGACAACACCCGTCATCGGCACCGTCAGCTTTTCTTTTGTATCCGCCGCCACTGCACTCGCAGTGCCGCAGGCGACTATTATATATTTTACGCCCATGGACAAAAGAAACCTGCTGTCCTGAAGGGCGTATTTTTTTATAGTTTCTCTGCTTTTTGAGCCATACGGCACTCTGCCGGTATCACCAAAATATATTATGTCCTCGCCCGGCAGCAGCTTTATAAGCTCCCTCACAGCGGTCAGCCCGCCAAATCCGGAGTCAAACACTCCTATAGCAGCATCTTTATCCATCTTTTCTTCCCCTTAAGGCGCCGGCGCCCTGCAATAGTAATTGCGGCAATAAGAGCATACCCGCAGTTAATTTTAAAAATATCTGCCAGACGTATAAATACCGCCCGACAAATTCGCTTTTATATCAGTTTATTTGCCCTTTTGCCAAATTATGCCCTCAGCTTTATTTTTGCTGTTTTCCGCCCGACAATGTCCACAACAAAATGATGCGGAAAAAGGCTATGGGCGCCGGGCATATGAAAAAATTAATTATTAAACGTAAAGAGGTCACAGCACCTGTGACAAAGCCATTGACCGTTTGCATATGCCGGCGATATAGGCGCAGCAATAAACTGCATATCCGTGCTCAACGCTCGCAATAAGCCATGTAACCGCATAATTTATATCGATTATTCCCCGTTTTTATTTTTGTCAGGCTGGCAGTGCTGTGCCGGCCAAACAATTTTGCCAAATATGCTCAGCAGGTCCGCTGCAAACAACAGCACAGTTAATTTAGCATATTATGCTCCATTGCCAAAGGGCTGGGACGGCGTAATTTATTTTACATCAAACATGAGCCGCGCTGTAAAGCATTTGCCGCGCTCGTGGCTTGCACCAATATAAAAATCACTGCCGTTGGTGTGCGTGCTTATATCAAGGCTGTCGCCGAGCTTTGCCTCGCCGAGAAAATTTATGTCGTACCGCCTGAGCGGAGCAGAGGACAAAGCTAATGGAGCATAGTCCATGGCTATGTCGGCGTAAATGGCATTGTTTAAGTGCCCATTATAGTCAATGTCCGTAAAGCGTATTGCCCGCTCGTTCTCTTTCTTCATTCCGTCCGGCAAAATTATTCGCTGCGGCAGTTCCTTTTCCTTTATGCTGTCATTATGCCTTATATCAAATATATCGGCAGCCGACGGCCGCAGAATATTATGCCCCTGCGGGTCGGTCAGCACAAACAGCGACACCGAATGTATAAGTACATTTCCATCGCCGTCGATAAACTCATATCCTCTGATAAAATTTACTCCTTTAGGGCCGCAGCTGTATGTGCTTAGCGTCACTTTATCCTCAAAGCACGGCGCTTTATATATAATACCCATTGCGCGAGTGAGCAGAAACACCATGCCCTTGTCGTAAAGATAGGAATATTTAAGGCCCACTGAGTCAAGCTGAAGCTCGCCTATCTCCTGCTGATATTTCAGTATAGATGACGGCTTTATACGGCGGTTTAAATCGCCGTCATACGACGCTATCGTCACCGGAGTATAATATACTTTCGACAAATCCGTCACTGTACCGTACCGTCCCTTGCAATTATCGTGCCGCCCATGTACGGCCTTAGCACCTCAGGTATCGTCACGCTGCCGTCGGGGTTCTGATAATTCTCTATAACAGCAGCCATCGTGCGTCCAACAGCAAGGCCGGAGCCGTTTAATGTATATACGTACTGCGCCTTGTCCTTTATATCGTTCTTGTATTTTATATTCGCTCTCCGCGCCTGAAAATCGCTGTAGCAGGAGCAGCTCGAAATCTCAACATACCTGTTGTAGGATGGCAGCCATACCTCTAAGTCATATGTCTTTGCGCTGGAAAAGCCGGTGTCACCGGTGCACAGCGCCATGACCCTGTACGGCAGGCCAAGCTTAACGAGCAGCTCTTCGGCATTGTTGGTGAGCTTTTCAAGCTCTTCATAGCCCTGCTCCGGCTTTGTGAATTTTACCAGCTCCACCTTGCTGAACTCATGCTGACGTATAAGGCCGCGGGTATCCTTGCCCGCGCTGCCCGCCTCCGCCCTAAAGCAGGCGGTATACGCACAGTAGCTCAGCGGCAGCGCCGCGCCGTTCAATAT